>JBAXWW010000015.1:0-14708 GCA_037128215.1 bacterium
TCCAGAGCGATGGGAAAATATTAATTGGCGGAGCTTTTACAACTTATAATGGAACAACCATTAACAGGATAGCAAGATTAAATACAAATGGATCACTAGATCCTGATTTTAACGTAGGTACTGGCGCAGGCAGTACTGTTAGTTCAATAGCTGTCCAGAGCGATGGGAAGATATTAATTGGTGGAGCTTTTACAACTTATAATGGTACAGCCAGAAATGAGTTTGCAAGACTAAATTCTAATGGAACATTGGATACTGGTTTTAATATAGGAACAGGACCTAACGGTATGCCTTATGCAATAGCAATCCAAAGTGATGGTAAGATAATAATTGGTGGATATTATTCTTTTACATCATACAACGGTGTTGCTCGTAAGCAAATAGCCAGAGTGAATACGGATGGTAGCCTGGATCTCTCTTTTGACCCTGGGTCTCTTATAACTGGAAATTTTCCTATGATATATTCCGCCGTCATTCAGACAGATGGGAAAATTTTAATTGGTGGCTATTTTACAATATCATCTGGCAGCACAACAAATGTTAGCATTGCAAGGATAAATTCGGATGGAACATTAGATTCCACCTTTAATTCACCAGCAGGTATGGGTGGCACTATTGCCTCAATGGCGCTACAGAGTGATGGCAAGATATTATTTAATGGAGTTGCTGGAATAACTAGTAACACAGCTAAAGGAATATTCAGGATAAATACTGATGGAACGTTAGATCCTAGTTTTAATCAAGGCACGGGTGCTAATAACGTTATTGGAGGGTTAAGCAGTACCTATGCTCCTGTTGTAATTCAGAGTAATGGAAAAATTTTACTTGGAGGTATATTTAGAAATTATTATAGTAGTTCTCCTCGTGGTAGCGTTACTGGAATTAACTTAGATGGTACTTTAAATACTAACTTTAATTCTGGTGCTGGCACTTCTGGATATAACTCGAGTGGTTATGTTTACGCAGAAGCTGTTCAAAATGATGGTAAACTTATAATTGGTGGATGGTTTAAAAAATATAATGGTATAGATTCTAACAACTTAGCAAGAATAAATGTTGATGGAGTACTGGATACTAGTTTTAATATCGGTACTGGTGCTAGTTCCCAAATTAATTCAATAGCTATCCAGAGCGATGGGAAAATATTAATTGGCGGAGCTTTTACAACTTATAATGGAACGACCATAAATAGACTAGCAAGATTAAACACAGATGGATCACTAGATGCTATCTTTAATGTTGGTTCCGGTTCTAGTAGTGGTACTGTTAATTCAATAACCATCCAGAGCGATGGTAAAATATTAATAGGTGGAACTTTTCTAAATTATAATGGGGTGAACAGAGCAGGGCTCGCCAGAATAACTACAGATGGTTCTATGGATCTTACATTTAATACAGGAGTAGGGTCTGGTTCTATGCCATCCTCTTCAACTGTTGTTGGTTCTGTCTATGTAGTAACTCTTCAAAGTAATGGCAAAATTTTAGTAGGTGGATATTTTACAACGTATAACGGAGTTCCTCGTAACAGAATAGCCAGAATAAATACGGATGGAACTCTAGATAATACTTTCTTTAATAATCCTAGAGATGGCTTTGAAGTGCAGGTTAAGGCAATAGTTACTAGATGATTATTTGAGGTACGTAAGCGGAATATCAGGGCCTTTTGATTTTTTTACGATAACTTGTATAAATAAATTAATTAATTGTTTCGTTGTTTTGGAAGCATTACCGGCTTGTGGTTATTTATGAATTCGTCGTAGTTTTCCAATGATCTTAAGAACGCAGTAGCCATCTCTGCTGTTGTTATAAGGGATAGTCCATGTTTTATGGCGTTCTTTCTTATTTCTGCACCATGCTGCATTTCCTGTTTTTCTAGGTTCTTAGGCACGTTGATTACAAGATCTACTTTTCTTTCTCTTATTACATCAATAACTGTCATCTTATCTGTTTCTTCTGGCCAGCCTAAAGACATAACATTATGTCCGTGCTCCTGTAAGAATTTTGCAGTTCCTTCTGTTGCGTATAGAGGAATTTTCATCTTTTCAAGAATAGAAACAGACTCTAGTATCTTTATCTTTTCATGTAAACGTCCTGAACTTATTAAAACGCCCTTGCTTGGTATTTTTACATTTGTTGATTCTAAAGAAAGCAGAAGTGCTTCTTCAAAGTTATTTCCCAAACATCCTACCTCTCCAGTAGAAGACATCTCTACGCCAAGTATTGGGTCAGCGCCGTCAAGACGAGCAAAACTAAACATCGGAGCTTTTACACCCACACAAGCAAGATTATATTCATCAAAAGCTGGTGAATTTATTCTTTCATCTCCAGTCATTCCTGCCAAAAATACTTTAGCTGCTATTTCTGCAAGGTTTATACCAGTAACTTTTGATATGAATGGAAAAGAACGTGATGCCCTTGCATTACATTCAATTACTTTTATTTTATTAGATGCTGCAAGGAACTGTATATTGAAAGGTCCATTTAGGTTTAGTTCTTTTGCAATTAGAGTTCCAGCCTGTTTTACTTTTCTTGCTGTTTCTATATAAAGTTTTTGAGGAGGATATATAAGAGTTGCGTCCCCTGAATGTATACCTGCATTTTCCAGATGTTCTGTCATGAATGTTATAATAATATTTCCATTGTGTGCTACACCGTCTAATTCTATCTCTCTATAATCCTGCAAGAACTCGGATATCACTACTGGATGTTCAGGAGAAATGCTCGTGGCTTTATCCATATATTCTTTTAATGCTTCTGGGGTATTTGCAACTTTCATCGCGGTACCAGATAGAACAAAACTAGGTCTTACAAGGATCGGGAAGCCAACCTCTGTTATAAAATCATCAAGTTCTTTTTTTGTTTTGATGTTTCTCCATCTAGGCTGATCAACTCCTATCTTATCTAGTAGAGCAGAAAATTTCTCTCTGTTCTCTGCCAGATCAATTGTCTTTGCACTATGACCTAAAAGTTTTACACCACCCATAGAGATAGTCTCTGTTAACACGTTAGGCAGCTGGCCGCCCATTGAATTGATTATCCCTTTTGGATTCTCAAAGTCATATATATCTAAAACTCTTTCAGTGGTTATTTCTTCAAAATATAATTTATCTGATGTGCTGTAATCGGTAGAAACTGTTTCTGGATTACAATTTATTACTATGGTCTGAGTATTATTGTTCTTAAGATAATCTGTGCACTTTACTCCACACCAGTCAAACTCAATACTACTTCCAATCCTGTATGCTCCGCTACCAAGTATTATTACAGGGTTCTTGCTTTCATCAAAAGGTTTTGTGTCAGATGCTGTGCCTTCATAGGTCATATACAGATAGTTAGAAGGAGTAGGGTACTCTGCGGCTGTTGTATCTATCTTCTTAACTACAGGTTTTACGTTATTTTTAATTCTTATTTTTCTTACAAGGAAGAAAAGTTTTTGAAGATATTTATCATCTGTATTCTTTTCTTTTATCTCATCAAGTTCAGGTAGGTTCCTTAGTATCAATGTTAATATCTGACGATCAGAGAAACCATTCTTTTTCCAATGTAACCAGGTTTCTTTACTAACAAGGAATAACATGTCTTCCAGAACATTATATAGTTCGCGATTATTAGAGACGGTTACTTTTTTAACAAAAGACTGGAATGTGTTTATTATTTCATTCTCTATATGGACTATTTCTTCTATTTTTTTCAAGAACCATTTATCTATTTTGCAGGTGTCATGAAGTCTTTCTATGTCTATCTTTCTTCTAAAACACTCGACAAGAGCAAGAAGTCTTTCATCTGTTGGATATCTAACTTCACTTAGCAATTCTTCTTCTGTAGATTTTTTAAATCTGGTAGTTATTGATAGTCCAGTTGCATTTTCTGATGCCATTCTTACTGCTTTTTGTAATGCTTCAGCAAAATTCCTTCCTATGGCCATTACTTCGCCTACTGATTTCATGGAAGAACCAAGTTTTCTTGAAGCACCAGAGAATTTTCGTAAATCCCATCTAGGAATTTTTATTACTATATAATCCATTGCAGGTTCAAAGAAGGCCTTTGTTTTTCCTGTTACAGGATTATAGATCTCCATCAAATTATATCCAGCTACAAGCTTTGCTGCTATGTATGCAATTGGATATCCAGTCGCTTTACTTGCAAGAGCACTTGAACGTGAAAGTCTTGCATTTACCTCGATAACATAAAAATTATTTGATTTTGGATCTAATGCAAACTGTGCATTACATTCTCCAAGGATATTTAATTTATTTACTATTTTTATAGAGGCATTTCTTAATGTTTGGAATTCATCATCTGTAAGTGTTTGACTTGGAGCAACTACTATTGAGTCCCCTGTATGCACACCAAGGGGATCAATGTTTTCCATGTTACATATTGTAATAACATTCCCTTCAATATCCCTCATTACTTCATATTCAATTTCTTCCCAGCCTTCCAAGGATTTTTCCAGAAGTACCTGAGGACTAAAGTTTAATGCTGATTTTACTATACTTGTTAATTCTTCGTCGTTATTTGCAAAACCGCTGCCAAGACCTCCAAGAGCATAAGCTGCTCTTATTATAAGCGGATATCCTATCTGCTTTGCTGCTTTTAGTGCTTCATTAAGGTTTGTTATTGCAACACTTGGTGGAATAGGAATGTCTATTGACTTCATTACATTCGCAAAAAGTTCTCGATCTTCTGTAAGACGTAAACTTTCTACACATGTACCAAGATTTTTTACATTATATTTTTCAAGTATTCCTTTCTCGTCTAATTCAAGTACGCAGTTAAGTCCTGTCTGCCCGCCAAATCCGGCAAGTATGGCGTCGGGTTTTTCTTCTTTTATTATTTTTTCTACCCAATGTGCTTTGACTGGATATAGATATGTTTTTCTTTTGTCAGTTGTATCAGTTTGTATGGTTGCAATATTTGGATTTACCAGTATTGTCTGAATGCCTTCTTCTTCCAAAGCTTTTAGAGCCTGAGCGCCAGAGTAATCAAATTCTCCAGCCTGTCCTATTGATAATGCACCAGAACCAAGGACTAGAACTTTTGGTGTTTTACCATCTGTCTTTTTTAGAAAATCAAATATGGGCATTATTTTTGCCCTCTCTGTACTGTTTTTATAAAATCATCAAAGATCCATTTTGTATCGCAAGGTCCACCTGCTGCTTCTGGATGAAACTGAACGCCCCAAAATGGTTTTTCTATGTGCATAATGCCTTCTATGCTTCCATCATTGACGTTAATGAACCAAGGTTTCCAGTCTTCTGGTAATGTTTGTTTGGAAACTACATATCCATGATTTTGACTTGTCATGAAAGCTTTGTTTGTACCGAACATGTATACAGGTTGATTATGTCCTCTGTGTCCATGTACAAGTCTTTCCGTCGTAGCTCCGGCAGAAAGTCCCATTATTTGGTTACCCATGCATATACCAAGTATGGGTCTTGTACTCTTATATAATTGTGCAACTTTTGCTTTTAGATCTCCTGTGTTTTGAGGATCTCCTGGCCCATTACTTATGACCCATCCATCACAGTCGATCTTAGAAAAATCTTCATTAACAGGTAACAATTCTATTTCACATTCCATGCGAAGTAGATTTCTTATGATATTCCACTTAACACCACAGTCGATAAGTCCTATTCTTGTTTTTCCTTTTCCAATGATCTTTCTTTCTGTTGTTGAGACTAGATTTGTTACATTGCAAGATCCTGGATCAAAGAAATCGCTGTGCTTAAAATCCGCAAGACTTGAATGAAGTTTTCTTTCTCCAAGAGGATTTTCCGGCGTTATTATTCCAAGTAATTTATTTGAATCTCTTACTTTGTGTATTAATTCTCTTGTATCTATTCCGATGATTCCTGGAACTCCGTGCTGTTTTAACCATTCATCTACTGTTGTTATTGTATTCCAGTGATACGCAGTAGGGCTATCTTGAGTCATTATTACAGCTGACGCATGTATTTTATCGCTTTCTAGTCCAGGAATTGTATTCATTCCTGACATTGGAGGGACACCATAATTTCCTATTAGTGGATATGAGAAGATAAGTATTTATCCAAAAAAAGATGGGTCAGAAAGTGTTTCGTTATATCCAACCATAGCGGTAGTAAAAACGAGTTCACCGGAGCTTACAAGAGGTGCTCCTATCAATTTTCCTTCCAGCCATGAGCCGTTGGACAAAGTCAGAATCGCCTTACGTTTCAATTAATTTGTATCCTTTGTTTTTACCGTTTTTAGCAAAATAACTTTATGCGTGTCAACAATAAGCGTGCTTTTATTTTAAAAGCTCAGCAATTTTCTTTCCAAATGCCAATGCTGCCTCGGCATTTTGTCCAGTTACTATCTTTCCATCACTAACCACAGGCTCTGGATAATAAAGTCCGCCAAGTTTTTTGATGGTCTCTACTTCAGAATCCCAAACGTTAAACTTTTTACCAGTTAAAAGTCCAGCTTTTGCAAGGGTAACAGGTGCTATGCAAATAGCTGCAACTATTTTTCCGTCATTATAAGCTTTTTTGACTATTGAATGTGCAGTAGGGTCATCCCAATATTCTTTTGAACCTATGCCACCTATAAATGCTATACCGTCGTAGTTAGCCATGTCCACGTTTTTTAATAGTATGTCTGGTTGAACTACATTTCCTTCAACTCCAGTAGATTTATCCATGGAGGATGAAGCGATTACTGTACTAATGTTATTACTTTCTAATGATTTTTTTGTATCAAATAATTCTTTGTCTCTAAAATCTTTTGAGGCGATCACGAGAACTACTGTCTTTTTCATTTTCTTGACCTCCTTTACGGACTTTGCCTCTAAATTAATAGCACTCGTAAAAAATAGAACAAAAATGAAAAGAATTAAAAAGCTTTTCATCATTTTAATTTCCCCAGACTATTTTTCCCTCGCATATTGTGTATTTTACTTTTCCTTTTAACTTCCATCCCTTGAAAGGTGAATTTTTACTTTTTGAAAGGATTTTATCTTCGCTGTATGTCCATTCTTCATTCATGTCGAATATTGTTATATCCGCAGTATTCCCTATCTCCAGACTTCCACCGCTTATATTTAATATTTTTGCAGGGTTTGTAGACATAAGTTTAACTAGTTGTGTAAGTGTTATGTCTTTTTCATGTACTAGTTTTAAGCATAGAGGAAGAGCAGTTTCTAATCCTATCATTCCATTCATTGCCAACTGGAATTCTATATCTTTTCTTTCTATACTATGTGGAGCATGATCTGTTGCTATTACGTCTATAGTTCCATCTTTTAATGCCTGTCTTAGAGCTTTAGTATCTTCCAGTGTTCTTAGCGGAGGATTTACTTTTGTGTTTGGATCATATGTTGCAACTGATTCTTCTGTTAAGAAAAGATGATGAGGTGTTACTTCTGCGGTAACGTGAGTATTATTCTGTTTTGCTTCCTTTATTATGTTAACGCTTCCAGCAGTAGAAACGTGAGCTATGTGGGTCTTACATTTTGTGTGCTCTGCAAGAAGTACGTCTCTGGCCACCATTATTTCTTCACTTACTGACGGTATTCCTCTTAGACCAAGCTTCATAGAGTAATAACCATCGTTCATTACTCCTTCGCCTTTTAGATTTGTATCTTCACAGTGATCTATTACTGGGATATTGAATTGTTTAGCGTAGTCCATTGCCTTACGCATTACGTATGAGTTCATAACGCAACTTCCATCGTCAGAAATAGCAACTATTCCTGCCTTTATCATTTCTCCTATTTCTGCAAGTTGTTCGCCTGCCTGATCCACAGTTATAGCTCCTATAGGATAGACCTTAACAACACCTTCTTCTTTTGCTTTAGTCTTCATATAAGAAGTTACATATGCGTTGTCATTTACTGGCTTTGTATTTGGCATTGCAGCTAGAGATGTAAATCCACCAGAGGCTGCTGCAAGTGTACCTGTTGCGATAGTTTCTGCGCCTTCATGACCAGGTTCTCTTAAATGTACATGCATATCAACAAGTCCAGGTATAGCAAAAAGACCATTAGCATCTATAGTCTTATCAAAACTGCCACTAATGCTTCCTGCTTTTGATATTTCTTTTATTATCCCGTTATCTACAAGGATGTCTCTTTTATCGTCTATATTTTGTACTGGGCACACAACGTGTGCGTTCTTAATTAATATTTTCATTATATGACCTCCTCGATGCTTTTTCCTTTGCAGAGTTTATGCAGTACTGCCATCCTTATAGCTACACCATTTGTAACCTGTGGAAGTATTACAGACCTTTCTGAGTCAGCTACGGACTGTGATATTTCTACTCCTCTGTTCATTGGGCCTGGGTGCATAACTATTGCATCTTTTTTTAGGAGTTTTACTGTATTGTTGTTAAGCCCCCAATGTCTTGAATATTCTCTTAGTGTTGGGAACTGATTGTTAGTACCGCCACGTTCAGCCTGTATTCTTAACATCATTACAACATCCTGGTCTGGTAGTGCTGTCTTTATATCTGTATAGACTTTTACTCCAAGTCTTTCTACTACTGGAGGTAACATAGTAGCTGGTCCGCAGACAGAAACTATCGCTCCCATTGTTTTTAATGTGTATATGTTAGATCTAGCAACTCTTGAGTGTGCTATGTCTCCTACTATTAGAACCTTTAATCCATTAACATCTTTTTTGTACTCAAGTATTGTCATAAGGTCTAAGAGCGACTGAGTTGGATGCTCGTGGAAGCCATCTCCAGCATTTACTACCGGGATGTTCTGTAATTTAGAAAGTAAGTATGGTGCTCCAGAATTTGAGTGTCTTATTACAAAAGCATCAGGGTTCATAGCCTCTAGATTTTTAGCTGTGTCTACAAGGGTTTCACCTTTTGTAGTAGCACTTTTTATAGATGAAAAATCTATAGTTTCTGCGCCTAATCTTTTAGCAGCTATCTCAAAGGAGCTTCTGGTCCTTGTAGATGGCTCGAAGAACATTAATACTACTATCTTTCCTGCTAGTGTTGGAACTACATGATGGCCATCATTTGTTAATTCTTTAAATTTTTTTGCGGTGTTGATAATGTCGAGTGTTTCTTCTTTGCTGAGGCCTTCTGTTCCAAGCAGGTGCTTCTGGTCAAAAGTTTTCATTTGTTACCCCTTGAATTGTTTTGGGATAGGCATCCCATTAGACGGTTTTGAAAATGAAGTATTAGGTATTGACATAACTTTGTCAAATTGCTTTTGCAGAACTAGAGATTAAGACTATAATACATTCAGGAAGTCTTATTTTACTGCGAAATTTAGATTGACAAAATGAATTATTTTTGGTATAATTCAAAGTAGTAAAAAAAGGGGGTTATATGTACGTTATATCGATACTCTTTTTAACTGGGAATTTGCTTTTTGCTTGGGATACTACAAATCTAACAAAGGATGGTACCAGTGTAATAAACTCTTACACTGAGAATCAAAAAATAAAACTTCAAAAAGCAGAAGCGCTCTCAAAACAAGAGGAAAAATTAACAGCAATGGGTATCTCCTCTAGTCAGTGTGACAATTGGAAAAGTGATAAAAAAACAGTACAAAATGATATAACAAAGAACAATAAAGTAAGTCCAGTCAATGCTTCTGCAGGTAGTTGTGCTAATCCAAACGCTTCTGGTGAGGCAAGTTGGAGTAAATTTCTTAATACTAATGATATAGCAAATATTAAAGATTCTTGTTGTGTCGCGACAGTTGTTAGTTTAGCCGATGTACAAACGGCTTATTCTGGACGTCAGGTAGCTTGCGATAATGAGTTTCAATGTCCTAATCATCCAAATGACTTAATGTGTACTGCTAATGAAGGGTTCAAGATTACAAATTGTGTTAAGGTTTCTGACAGCATTAAAAAGAGGATGAGTTCAAAAGTCGAGTCCAACTGTAACGAATGTAAAATATATAAAGATTTAAAAAGTTCTTTAGGGTCAACAGTCTCTTTGTTGACTCAACTAGGGATTCTGATAAAAGATCTTACAGGAAAAAGTCCTGACACTAAAGAGACAGTAAAGTTATCATGCGATGAAAAATGTTCACAGTATGCTGGAAAACCTGATCTCTTAAAAGCATGTAAGTGTCAAGCGACTTACACACTTCCTGATGGTTCTACTCAGCCTTGTTTACTAGCGTCAGAGTGTGCAGAGGATACAACATGTGCTGGTAAAAAGGCCTCCATGCAAAAACTAGGATATTGTTCTGGTCAAGATTGCGACGATATAGAATCAAGTTGTAAATGTACAGAAGTAGCTTCAGCGATAGGTTCAACAAAAAGATGGGATCCCGTTGCTAGAAAATGTGTTGATGGTGCAGACGGTACTGGTAATGAAGTAACTTATACAAATTCAGATCCAAAATATACAGGAGCTGGTACAAGTACTCCTGCTTCCAAGGTAGCAGATACGTCTAAAGGAGTTACAGCTAGCGGTACTGGAACTCCCGCTACAACTGGAGCAACAAGTCCTGCTCAAGAAGCTAAGAACAAAGCTGCAGCTGCTGAAAAAGATAAAGCAAAGTTTGGTTCGATCAGTAACAAGGGGAGTTCTCAATTCAAAAATCCACAAGGTTACAATGGTGGAGGATATGGTGGTTCAAGTGCAACAGAACAGGAAACTTCATCGTCTCAAAAAGCTCCAGTAGATATAGTTGAAGCAAAGGGGCCAGATATCTGGAAAGTAATTCGTGATATTTATCAAACAGGTATAGATGCAAATAGATTTATGGAACCTAAAGTCGCTAGTGATAAATCAGCTATTAAAAAGAGTAAAAAGAAAAGTAAAACCAAAGGAACTAATTCATGAAGATAAAATTTTTATTAATGAGTGGTTTGTTTCTAGTATCATCGAGCTTATTTCCTGGCGATGTAACTGGAGCCAAGACCGATAATAGTTCTTCTTCTTTGTTAACAGCAGCATCAGTTACTCAGGGAGAACAAGAATTCGAGACAAAGTGTGTTAGTGTTTCTGATCCTACTATTACTTGTGGTGGAGCAGAAGCTCAAAGCACTTTAAAGACTGCGGAGACTACGGCAAAAACAGCGGCTATAGCAGCTTTTGCTGGTACAGCTGGAGGCAGTAGTGCTGTTAGTACTGGTGGTTCTTTAGGAGAATTAGCAGGAGTTGCTATTGCCTGTGCTCAAATAAAATGTGATGCGAGTGATTCTACGAAATCAACTACGAATACTACGTGTATTAGTGGGTGTGTAGAGGATCCTCCTCTTATGGTTAACTATGACAAATGTACAGCTGGGTGTCCTAGCGCTTATGGCTCAGACACGACTAGAGACTGTAATAGACAAGTTACAGATACTTCAGGTTCAACACAACCTTATAGCACTGGTATTCAAACCTATAAAGCAAGTGCCAAAACTCTACAAACTCAGTGCCGTTCACTTTGTAAGGCTGTTGCAAATCAGTCTGCTAGTTTTTGGATGCAGGCTACAGCTGTAGCAGGTGCACTTTCTGGTCTTCAAGATACCATTAAAGGTGGAGGTAGTACGACTAGTACACCTTCAAACCCTAATATTACAACTACACCCACTAAGCCAACTACAACTACACAGTCTACGACGCCAACTAATAGTGGAACCGGCGATCCATGTTCAGGAAAAACAGGAGATGCTCTAGCACAATGTAGCTGTACTTCTTTGGGTGGAACGTGGAGTGATAAAACAAGATGTTCAGAAGCATCTGCGACCTCTTCTAATTCTTCATTAAGTACAAGTGCTTCAGGTACTGGTACAAATGATGCTACAGGATCTAATTCAGCTAAGGGAACAGGCTCATCCTCTGCGTCTTCCTCTTCGTCAGACATTACAGGTGATAGTGCTAATGGTAAAAAAATGGGAGAGAGCACAGCTTCTAGTTTATCTGGAACCAAGAATGGTTCTACTAATTCTACAGGAAGTGCTTATGGTCTTGCTCCAAATTCTTCTGCTGAAGGAGATAAAGATGCTGCAATGAATAATGGTGTTTATCCAGATATAGCGGGCAAGGATGAAAAAATATTTGAAATAATATCAAAGATTTACTCTAATAAATATAATGAAAAAGAGATTGGTTCTTTTGCTTTAAAATCCGATAAGAAAAATAAGGTCACCAGGACCAGGAGTCATAAACAATGAAAACATTAGTTGTCTCCATTAGTTTAATACTATCTTTTAATTTATTAGCTGAATGTGAAATAGATACACAAATCAAAGCTCTGGAAGATAAACTTGTTGAATATCAGGCTGCAAAGGATCATGCTTGGGATAGATATGGAGCAAATTGCTTCTATATAGGGGTGAACTCTTGTTGGGTTTGTAGTACAGAAGTCAGAATGATAAATTCAGATAATACTATGCCAGTCAGCGAGGAATTATGTCCCAAAATTAAATGTGTAATGGCTGATCCTACTGGAATTACAGGGCTTGTTTCTGCGTGTCTTGGAATTGGTATTCCAATATTGGGTTTACTAGGAGAGTCCTGCACCGATTGGTGTACAAAGTGGCATGTTCAGGATAATTTAATAAAGAGCACTAATGAACAAATAGCAAATCTAAAGAAAACAAAAGATGCCGTTTGTCCAGGTACTACTACAAGTACAACTACTTCATCCACAACGACTACAACTACTAAAACAACTAAAAACACAAGCACGACTAGGCCATATATTACAGCGACTACTTCTCCTGATGGTTCAGGCACTACAGATGATTCAAATGCAGTTAAACAAGACAGTAGTAGTTCTATTGTTGGAGCTGCTGGCTTAGGTAATGCAGTAGCAGGTTCTCCTGCTGGGACTGGTATAGATAATAACAGTGGTAGCTGGTACGATAAAGTTTCTGGTATGTATGATGCAGTAAAATCATATGGCAGTAATCAAAAAGCTACACCTGGAACTAATGATGGAGCTCTTGTTGTTGGTGCAGGTGATGGCAAAGAAAAAACTGACAAAAAGGCACCTGAGATTAATGCAAATAATACGGATATATTTAAAATAGTGACAGGTATGTACCAAAAAAGATACTATTCTGGACTTATAGGAGAGAACATAAAAACAGGTACTGCTACAAAAACGAATATTAGAACTGGTGGTAAAAAACCAGTAGTTTATAAATAAGCTTGAGCGAGGTATTTTTATGCCTAGAGTTTTAGTTCTGTTGAGTCTGGTGTTTGTTTTGGCTAATGCTTATGCAGTAGATCCAAATGCAAATGTTGCAAGCTCTTGCATAAAATCATGGATGTTCGAAAGTAAGAATATGGTCTGGGATAAAGTTGATTCAACTGTGTTACAAAAAGATCTAGACTCTTTAAAGAGTATATATACTTGTGTGCATGATGCTAGTAAAAAACTTATGTCACCAGACGTAAAAAGCACATATGATAATAATAAAATAGTTGTATTAGATGCAGTAGAGTTAAATAAATATGCTTCTGTTCTTAAGAATAAGATAAAAACACTCAAGGATGATACTGATAAGGAGTTAAAAAAACTAACTGATGCGGCTGCGGTCAAGCAAACTTCTTATTTCAATATAATGAGATCACCTTCTAATACAAAAGAAGAAAAAATCCTTACGGATCAAAGTAAAAAACTAGAAATATTATCAGCTGATGCAGATAAGGTAGAAACTAACTCTGCAACATTAGCTTCAGGTGTTTTTGGTGTATACGAAAAGAAAAGAGATGCTTCCATGCCAGAGATTTGTGTAGGTGATGATATAGTTACTCCAATAAATACAAAACTAAAAGACAATACCAGCCTACAGGAATCAGAAAGTCTCCTTTCACAGATGTCAAAGCTCAAAGAGGACAAAACTGTTGATGACGAAAAATTAAAAACAAAGTTTGTTGGACAATATACAGAACCTGCTAAAAGAGATGAGTTTTTTAATTCATTAATGAACGATAAATATGCCATTAGTAGTACAGCTACAACAACTACTAGCTCTGTTGCCCCTACTATTAATAACCCTAGTGCAGATCAAGCTATAGCTGATAAGTTACAAAAGGATCAAGCTGCCGCTGCCGATAAGAAAAAAGCAGAGGATGCAGCAGCTAAGTTAGCTACTGATCAAGCGGCGACAACAGCAGCAGCCGTGGCACAAGCAGCAAAAGAAAAAGAATTTAAGGACCTTCAGGAAGCAGTTAAATTAATGCAGTTAAAAGAAGCTGTTCCTCCAGCAGCATCAAACACCAACAATAGCACAGGTGGTGCCTCAGGAACTTCTGGTATAGGTTCAACAAGTGTTCAGGCTCCTCAAGCTTATGATCCTATAAAAGAGTCAGAAAGGAAAAAATGGTTAGAAAGGGCAAAACAACTTGATCAACAGGCAATGAACCAGGCAATGAGGCAAGTTTTAAAAGCTGGAAGAGCAGTTAATAGACCTTCTTTTTCAAAATCTTCTGGTGGCGGAGGCTCTTTTAGTCTTAAGGATCTTTTTAGTAAACCGACTGAAGATAGCTTTTCTGACGATAAAAAATCGACTAAAGATAAAAATGTTCCATCATTTTTTGGTGGTGATACAACTCCAAAAACGCAGGATGCAGATAAATACAAAAAATATTATGATATGGGCACAGGACCTTCTGATGCTTCTTCAAAGGATCTTACAAGAAGCAGATTTGATAGTATGTACGAATCTGCAAGAATAAAAGCCCTTACAGAGGGAGCATACAATACAGAATTTGCAGGAAGATATATTGATCCATTCCTTCTTGTACATTCAATAATAGATGAC
>JBAXWW010000016.1:0-14657 GCA_037128215.1 bacterium
GATAGATCGTTCTCATGCATCAGGTCTTTATGAAATAGTTGAAGGTCTTGCAAGAAAAGCACAACTTCCAATGCCTAAGGTTTACGTCGTACCACAGGATTCTCCAAATGCGTTTGCAACAGGTAGAAGTTATAAAACAGCTGCAGTTGCTGCAACAAGAGGTCTATTAAATGATCTCTCAAAAGAAGAAATAGAAGCTGTAATGGCTCATGAAATAACACATATTAAGAACAGAGACATTCTTGTTAGCACTTTAGCTGCAGTGATAGCTTCTGCTATAATGCATATAACAGCTATAGCAAAGTGGGGAATGATCTTTGGCTTTGGCAGGAACGACGATAGTGAGGGTAATGGTGGGCTTTTTACTACGATATTACTGATAATACTTGCACCAATAGCGGCGATACTTATACAAAGTGCTATATCTAGATCTAGGGAATATATGGCAGATAAAGGTGGAAAAACACTAATAGGTACTGGGATGCCTTTGGCAAATGCGTTAAGAAAAATAGACAGCATCTCTAAACGTGAACAGCCTATGGATGCCGGTCCAGAAACTGCACACATGTTTATAATCAATCCATTTTCTGGAAGATCCATGCTTACTTTATTTAGTACTCATCCTGCAACAGAAGACAGAATACAAAAACTGATTTACGAATAAAAAAAGAATTGTAAAAAAAACACAGGGAGGATAAATGGACCAGCAAAAAAACATGGAAATAGATTTTGCAACTTTTTTAATGTCTTTAGCTTCTGCGGCTTATTGTTCTTTGGGTTTAGTTCCCAACCCAATAACAAAAACTACAGAAAAAAACTTAGTTCTTGCAAAACAGCAAATTGGTTTGATCGAACTTCTTAAACAGAAGACCGCAGGAAATCTTACCAAGGAGGAGGAGCAGTTAACAGAATCACTTCTTTATCAACTTCACATGTCTTACGTTAAGCTTACAGAAACACAAACTAAAGTAGAGGAGAGCAAAGATGGAGAGAAAAAACAATAAACTAAAAACTTTTGTTAATCTTTCTTTATTAGGGTCTATCTTATTCTTACAAACAACTTCAGCATGCGCAAAAGAAAATTTATGGTATGAAAAAAACAAGGGAACAACTACAGCTAAATCAGAAGAGATTACTAAGGCAAAAAATACTTTTGTAGGTCTTGCAAAAGAACTTAATCCGACCGTTGTTAATATTTTTACTAGTCAGACTGTAAAAGTTAATATGGGATACTCTGACGATATGTTCCGTATGCTTGATCAGTTTATGGGTGGCAGAAGAGGCCTCTCTATGCCAAATATGCCCAAGGAACAAAAAACAATGGCTCTTGGTTCTGGTGTTTTGATCAATAAAGAGGGCTATATAATAACAAATAATCATGTCGTTAATGCTGCAGATAAAATAAGTGTTAAATTATTCGACGGCAAAGAATATGATGCAAAGGTAATTGGTACAGATAAGGAAACAGATATTGCGGTTATCAAGATAAATGCAAAAAAAGATCTTCCTTTTGCATATCTTGGTGATTCTTCTAAAGTTGAAGTCGGAGAATGGGTAATAGCGATAGGAAATCCTATCGGACAATCAAATACTGTCACAGCTGGCATTGTCTCTGCAAAAGGCAGACTGGTTCCAGAAGTTAATTCCTACAATGATTTTATACAAACTGATGCAGCCATAAATCCTGGTAATTCAGGTGGTCCACTAATAAATATAGATGGAGAAGTAATAGGTATAAATACAGCCATTACAAGAGGTAGTGGTTTTGTCCCAATAGAGGGTATCGGTTTTGCAATTCCTGTTAACAATATAAAAAGTAATTTAGAAAAATTAGTCAAAGGACAAAAAGTCTCTCACAAATATGCCTGGTTAGGTGTTTATATGGGAGAATTGACCCCTTCTATAGCGGAGTCACTTGGTCTAAAACAGGATGAGGACGGGGTTGTTGTTAACGACGTTGTCAAAAATACTCCAGCAGCAAAAGCAGGTCTTAAAACTTATGACATAATTACTACTTTTGATGGTAATTCTGTTAAAACACCGATGGATCTGACTATGATGATAAGGCGAGCAGAAATTGGTAAAACATATGCTCTAGACATAATAAGGGGTAAGTCTCATAAAAAAGTGAATGTAAAACTCGTTGAAAAAGAGAGTACTGAAGAACCTTCTGTTGAAGGAAAGGATACTGCTCCTAGCGCAGATATAGACAGCAAAACAGGCGTAGATGTAAAAACAATCACGCCGGATCTCA
Organism: bacterium; assembly: GCA_037128215.1. Taxonomy (GTDB): domain Bacteria; phylum Bdellovibrionota; class JAFGOL01; order JAFGOL01; family JAFGOL01; genus JAPLFT01. The sequence goes on from JBAXWW010000016.1 coordinate 2,255, forward strand.
TAAAAAAATATAAACTTGATGGAGTAACAGCATCAGAAGGTGTATACGTTGTGTCTGTTGATGCTGAGTCCAATATTGCGATGGCTGGAGTTGTAAATGGCGATATTATTCTGGAAGTAAATCAAAAGAAGATCTCCAGTGATAAAGATTTTTATAAGAACTTTAAGAACAAGGGTAGTAACATGTTAAAGATCAAAAGAGGCAATAGCATTGTTGTCTTAGCATTTACGTTCCAATAGTTATTGTTTTTTAACAACAAAGAGGTTTAGATATAAGACTTGAACAGCATTAATATAAAGACGCCAGCTAAGATAAATCTTGGTCTATACATAACAGGTAAAAGACCAAATGGTTATCATGAGCTGGCGTCTATTTTCTTGCCTGTAGGATTATTTGATAACCTTGATCTAAATATAAATTCATCTTCAAACACACTAAAAATAAATGTGTCAGGACCCTTTTCTGATTCTTGCCCATCAGATGAAAAGAATATCGTTTTTAAAATATACAATTTGATGAAAGACCTTTTTATGGAACGAAAAAAAAATAACGATCACAATTTAGGCATAGATCTAACACTTACTAAAAACATTCCATCAGAGGCAGGTCTTGGTGGCGGAAGTTCAGATGCCGCAGGTTTTCTTAAGGCTTTAAACCAAATCTGGGACCTGAACTTATCCATTGAAGAGCTTAAAACAATTGGCTCAAAAGTTGGTGCGGATGTTCCATTTTTCATACAGGAAAGCCCTGCTATGGTTACTGGAATAGGCGATATTATTAGACCTTTTAAGCTTGAACGTGATTATTGGGTTATTGTCATAAAGCCTAAGGCTGGCCTGTCTACAGCCCAAGTCTATAAGGCGTTTACTTTGGATTTGACTTTAAAAAACAGTAATGTTAAACACTCAGAACTCTTGGAAAGTTTATCTTTTCACGGGCTAAAAAAGGCGGAGGAGCTAAGTAATCTTTCTAATAACTTAGAAAGAGTGAGTTCTGCGATACTGCCAGATATCATTGCCATTAGGAGTTACCTGGATAGTCTAAGTCCTAATGTCTGTATGATGAGTGGTAGTGGAAGTGCCGTTTTTGCTCTTTTTGATAAAGAGCCCAAGCAAGTACTTGAGTCGCTGAATCCTTCATGGTTTCTTTGCTCAACAAAAGTTTTGAGAGGGCAGTATGCAAATTACAGAGATCAAAGTTTATCCGGTAAATGAAGACAAACTTAAAGCTTACATTACTGTTACCTTTGACGGTTGTTTTGTAGTTAGAGATCTAAAAGTAATTCAAGGTAACAACAGACTTTTTGTTGCTATGCCAAGCAGACGAATGAAAGATGGTAGCTTTAGAGACGTAGTTCACCCTTCGAATGCTGAAATGAGAGAGACTCTTGAGAAGGCTATTTTTGAGGAATATAATAATACACTCAATACGCCTGCCTCTGTTAACGACGTTGTTGTAGAAGCTTAATTGTTTGGGGCGTAGCCAAGTTGGTAAGGCACAAGATTTTGATTCTTGCATTCCCAGGTTCGAGTCCTGGCGCCCCAGCCAGAACAACTTAGAACCAAAGGAAAAATTGTTTTTTAGGAGGAAGGATGATTGACAACATGAAGCTTTTGACTGGAGCCTCAAATCCTGAGCTTGCACAAAAGGTTGCAGGTTATCTTGGTGTTCCAATCACACCCATGGATGTCAAAAGATTCTCCGACGGCGAGATATTTATAGAGATAAAAGAAAGTGTAAGAGGTAACGATTTATATATTATTCAGTCGACTTGTCCTCCAGTGAATGAAAACCTTATGGAACTTTTGATAATATTAGATACATGTAAACGTGCTTCTGCAAAAAGCATTAACGTCATTATTCCTTACTTTGGTTATGCAAGGCAGGATAGAAAAGTAAATCCTAGAACTCCAATTACAGCAAGGATGATTGCTGACCTTTTGGGCACAGCTGGTGCTACAAGGGTTATGAGTATAGATCTTCACTCTGGACAGATTCAGGGTTTCTTTAATATGCCTTTTGATAATATTTATGCTTCTCCAGTTTTGTTGAACAAGATCCAAACATCTTTTCAGGGAGAAAAAATAACAGTTGTTTCTCCGGATGCTGGTGGTGTAGATAGAGCAAGAGGTTTTGCTAAAAAGCTAGATTGTGGTTTTGCGATAATAGATAAAAGACGTTCAGCTCCTAATGAATCAAAGGTTATGCACCTTATAGGAGATGTAAAGGGCAGTATTGCTCTTATAGTTGACGATATGATAGATACAGCTGGGACACTTTGTAATACAGCTGCTGCTGTTAAAGAAAATGGCGCTATAAAAGTTTTTGCTGCAGCTACTCATGGCGTTCTTTCTGGTCCAGCGATTTCTAGAATACATGAGTCAGTACTTGAAGAGGTTTATGTCACAGACACTATTCCTCAGTCGAATAAAGTTAGTAACACACATAAGATAAAGGTGCTGTCAGTAGCATCTCTGCTTGGTGAGGCTATAAGAAGAATACATTTAAGGGAATCAGTAAGTTCTCTCTTTATGTAAAAACAATTGGTATGGAGGAGATATAAATGAAGAGTGTAGAGATCGAAGTATTTGCTAGATCAACGATGACAAAGAACGAGTTGGGAAGATTTAGGGCACAAGGGAATGTACCTGCAATCCTTTATGGAAAGCATATAGAAAACAATATTCCGCTTTTTTTCAGCGCTAATACATTTTCAAAAATTCTTAATACATCAGGAAAATCATCAATCCTTATTTTTAAGTCAAATGATTCTAAATTAAATGGAACGTCTGCTCTTGTTAAAGATATCCAGAGAGATTCTATTACTACTAATTTTTTGAATGTTGACCTTGTAGAAATAAGAAAGGGTGAAAAATTAACAGTAAGAATTCCTATCGATTTTGTTGGTGAGCCAGCTGGTCTTAAACAGGGTGGTGTTATCGACATACAGAGAAGAGAACTTGAAGTTCAGTGTCTGCCTACAGATATACCAGACAAGATCACAGTAGATATTAATGGTTTAGAACTTAATGATGTTATACATATTTCTGACTTGAAACTAGGCGAAGGCATCAAGATAATGGACGATGGATCTTATGCTCTTATCTCTGTTAGAGTCGTACGTGAAAAAGTTGAAGCAGTTGCTACTCCTGTTGAAGGAGCAGAGGGTGTTGTTGCGGCAGAAGGTGCTGCTGCGGCTCCTGCTGCTGGTGCTGATGGAAAAGCAGCTCCTACTGCTGGAAAGACAGCTGCTGCTGCCGCTCCTGCCGCTGGTGCAAAAGCTGGTTCCAAAGAAAAAGAAGCTAAGAAGTAATTATGTTCTTAGTTGTTGGTTTAGGAAATCCAGGACAAAAATATTCAAAGACCCGGCACAACGCCGGGTTTTTGTTTTTAGATTATCTTTTTTCTACATATAAAGGTTCTGATTTTTCTGAACACAAAAATTATATTATTGCAGAAATAAAGATACAAAGACAAAAATTCCAACTTATAAAACCTACTACTTATATGAACCTCAGTGGCTCTGCTGTAAAAAAAGCAATTGGAGAGATAAAAACACAAGACAAGGATTTTAATATTGCCGAACAGGTTATGGTTGTACACGATGACGTTGATCTTGCACCAGGTCAGATAAAGATAAAAGAAAATGGTGGAGATGGTGGACATAACGGTATTAAGGATATTATTGCTTCTCTTAATACTGATAATTTTTTGAGGATAAGGATCGGTGTTGGTCGTCCAGGAGAAAAATATCAAGATACTGCTGATCATGTTTTGGACGAGTTCACTAAACAGGAATGGGATGTCCTTTGGGAAGAGACTTTTCCTCGTTTAAAAAGATTCATAGATGAATACCTTGTTTTTGGTCTGGGAAAATCAAGAAGTAGAATAGTTCTTCCATTGGTTTCCGAAACAAAACCTAAAGAACAAACAAAGCCTAAATCATAGTGGTGTAAGGCCTATGCTTACGCCGTGTACCTTTGAAGCACCTTTTTGAATTAATATATCAGCACAACTGTTCATTGTTATACCTGTAGTCATTACATCATCTAAAAGTAAGATGTTTTTACCTTTTATATCTGGGCTGTCGTGTCTTATGTAGTGTTTTTTATTACTGTTAATCCTTTGCTTTTTATCCTTACTTTTTTGGTTCCTTCCAAATATGGGAAAAAGTTTTCTACCTATTATTGGATAAAAAGGGATGTTCAACTTTTTTGATATGAGCCAGCTTAAGTAATTCATATGAGAAAAACCTCTTTTTATCTCCTCTATTGGGTGTGATGGAACAGGTACGATGATATCTGGGTTGAATGTTAGATTAATGTTTTCCAGGATTAATCCTGCACAGACCTTGGCTTGCTTTAATTCTCTAGAGAACTTAAATAAACTAATTACTTTTTTTATGTTTTTTTCATATCTAAAAAGAGCGGAACACCTATAAGTATTCTTTTCTATAGTGACTATTGTTGCAGAGTACATTACGGGCTCTATGTCTCTTAAACAGGAAGTGCATAGACAAAGATTCAGGCCTCGTTTATGAAATATTTTTTGAAAACAAAGAGCACACCTCATGAGCATTTTGTTGCAAGATTGAGGCTTTTATAGAAGGCCAGGTGTATCTATAGGTTTTGTTAGTTTTTGGATATTATTATTAGTTTTTCGTTATTTAGATTTTTGCTATCGAGTTTTTTCCAGCCTAGCATAGAAACAGCATCCTCTTGAAAATCCTGTGGGAGTATAATAGAACACAAATCACTTTCTAGCCCCATCAAGACATTTGGTATATCAATTTTTGTTTTATTGTCTATTCCTACGACTATAACCTTATTTATTGGGTGAATTTCATTACAAGGGAGTAATAGTTTTTCTAGAGGTGTTGCTGTAAATTTTTTTTCTACTATAAGCCTTGATATTAGAGCATTAAGTCTCCAATCCACGTATTCTGCGACACCTTTTAGTGGGAGTAAAGGCGGTCTGGTGCCTATTATAAGAGTGTCTCCCTGTAATTGTCCTTTATATAAATCTTTACTGTCCATTCTTGCCATTATACCAGAAACGGGCAAAAAAATCTTGACTTGGAGTTTTAAACATAGTTTAAAGTATTTACATACTCGGGGTTAAATCAATTATCTTTAATTAGGATCAAAAAAATCTCAAATGGAATAATCAAAAAGAAATGCCTTTTGTATCAATAAATTAATAGGAGAGTTTTATGTCTGAAAATGAAAATGGAAATGGGGTCGCCAACGCGAACGGAAATGGCAACGGTAATGGTGGCAATGGAAACGGAGGCCCAAATGGAGCAGCTTTATATCTTCATGATTTAAAGCAAATGAAAATTGAAAAAATAACTGAGCTGGCAAATCAATACGAAGTAGAAAACCCTGCAGGATTAAAAAGGCAGGAACTTATTTTTGCCATAATAAAAGCCCACGCAGAAAAAGAAGGGCAAATATATGCTGATGGTGTTCTTGAAATATTACCTGATGGATTTGGTTTTATAAGATCACAGGATTATAGCTATCTTCCTGGCCCAGACGACATATATGTTTCTCCGTCGCAGATAAGAAGATTTAACTTAAGGACTGGAGATACTATAAGCGGTCAAATAAGACCTCCAAAAGACTCAGAAAGATATTTTGCAATGCTTAAAGTAGAGACTGTCAACTTTGAGTCTCCAGAAGTTGCAAAAGATAAGATATTATTTGATAACTTAACTCCTCTATATCCTGATAAGAAATTCAGTATGGAATTCCCATATCCAACTACTGATATTTCTACACGTATAGTAGATATGCTTACACCGATAGGAAAGGGACAGCGTGCCTTGATAGTTGCTCCTCCAAGAGCAGGAAAAACAGTTCTTTTACAGAACGTTGCTAATGCAATAACGGCGAATCATCCAGAAGTTACTCTGATAGTTCTTCTTATAGATGAACGTCCTGAGGAAGTTACAGACATGCAGAGGAACGTAAAAGGAGAAGTTGTTAGTTCAACTTTCGACGAGCCTGCAAGTCGTCATGTTCAGGTCGCAGAAATGGTAATAGAGAAAGCAAAACGTTTAACAGAGCACAAAAGAGATGTTGTAATACTTTTAGATAGTATCACTCGTCTTGCAAGAGCATACAACACAGTTGTTCCTCCATCAGGAAAGGTTTTGTCAGGTGGTGTTGATGCTAACGCTCTACATAAACCAAAAAGATTCTTTGGTGCAGCAAGAAATATAGAAGAAGGCGGAAGTCTTACAATTATAGCAACAGCACTTGTTGATACAGGTTCAAGAATGGACGATGTAATATTTGAAGAATTCAAAGGAACAGGTAACTCAGAAATACATCTAGATAGAAAGTTAATGGAAAAGAGAATTTTCCCATGTATTGATGTTAATAAATCTGGTACAAGAAAAGAAGATTTATTGCTTGATCCTTTTACACTACAGAGAGTATGGATCTTGAGGAAAGTATTAAGTCCTATGAACCAGGTGGAAGCGATGGAGTTCTTACTAGATAAGATGAAAGGCTCCAAGACTAACCAAGAATTTTTTAGCTCAATGTCCGGGTAATCAACTTTTAGGGTAGGTAAGATGAAATTCGAAACAATTGTAACAGGTCCGTTGTCGGTAAACACATATTTGTTATATGATGAAGAAACAAAGGATTGTGTCGTAGTAGATCCAGGTGATGAAGCTAGTCTAATAATAGACAGAATAGAGGAACTTAAGCTAATTCCAAAAGAGATATGGCTAACGCATGCACACTTTGATCATCTTGGAGCCTTATCTTCGCTTTTTCAAAAATATAAGGCAACTATATATCTTCACAGCGAAGATTATTCCCTTTATAAAAATGCTGTTGAACATTCCAATGTGTTTGGTGTGGAGATAGAAATACCTCCATCAAATCCTAGTTTTTTCAACATGAATATACATAAAAGGAATATAGGCAGCTTCGTTATAGAGATATTGCATACTCCAGGACATACTCCGGGTAGTGTCTCTTTCTACAATAAGGAAAGTAATATGATCTTTGTTGGAGACCTCATATTTGAAGGAAGTGTTGGAAGAACAGATCTGCCTGGTGGTTCTTTTGATGTTCTGGAAAAGAGCATAATAGAACAGATATATAGCAAGGGCGATGCCTGTGTTATTTACCCAGGTCATGGGCCTAAAACTACAGTTGGAAGAGAAAAAAAGAATAATCCTTTTGTAAAAATGAAAGGTTAGTTTTTATGGATATAAAAAATAGCGCTATTAATTATCTATCGCACCTTAGTTCTAGGGGCGTAAGGTATGTTACTAACGTTGAGCCTGTAAAAGAAACAATCAAAAAAACTGTCGTTCCTACTGTCACTAATGTTACCAAAGCAAGTTCTCCAATTAATAAAATTAAAATGTCAGATAGTGTTGATTGTTCTAATGTTAAATCACTAGAAGAAATAAGAGCCTGCATAGGTGATTGTAAAAGATGCAGACTTTCTGAAGCTAGGACAAATATCGTTTTTGGTGAAGGAAACATTAACGCTGATCTAATGTTTGTGGGAGAAGGTCCTGGGCAAGATGAGGATCAGACTGGTCGTCCTTTTGTTGGTAGAGCTGGCCAATTATTAACAAAGATAATAGAGGCTATGAAATTAAAGAGAGAAGATGTTTACATCGCAAATATAGTAAAATGTAGGCCACCAGGAAACAGAACTCCTGTAGATGATGAAATAATGACCTGTTCACCTTTTCTTATGTCTCAGATAAGTATGATAAAACCAAAAGTGATAGTAGCTCTTGGTTCTCCAGCGACATGTACATTGTTGAATGAAAAAATAAAGATCACAGCTATCAGAGGAACTTTTTATGATTGGAAGGATGGAATAAAGTTAATGCCTACATTCCACCCGGCGTATCTTCTTAGGAATTATAGTACAGACAATAGACGTTTTGTCTGGGACGATATGCAAAAAGTAATGGCGTTTCTTGAACAAGGGAGGAATTTATGACTTTAGTAGCTTTGTTGGTGTTTTTGGGAATTATAATTTTGTCAGGAATAAAAATTCTTAATGAATACGAAAGAGGAGTTATATTCAGGCTTGGTAGATGTCTTGGTTACAAGGGGCCTGGTCTTATTTATGTAATACCTTTTATAGACAAGATGGTTAGGGTAAGTTTAAGAACAGTTGTTCTTGATGTACCACCACAGGATGTAATAACAAAGGATAATATTTCTGTAAAAGTTAACGCTGTAATTTATTTTAGCGTTGTTGACCCAAAAAAAGCGGTTATAGCTGTTGAAGATTTTTTATATGCTACATCACAGCTTTCTCAGACAACTTTAAGATCGGTTCTTGGTCAATCTGAGTTGGATGAATTGTTAAGTTTAAGAGAAAAAATAAATGATCACCTTCAGTCTATACTTGACCAGCATACAGACCAGTGGGGTATAAAAATATCCAAAGTAGAAGTTAAGAACATAGACCTTCCAAAAGAAATGCAGAGAGCTATAGCTAGGCAGGCGGAAGCAGAAAGAGAAAGAAGAGCAAAAATCATTGCCGCTGATGCTGAATTCCAGGCAGCGACAAAACTTGCTGCTGCTGCAGAAATAATAGCAACACAGCCTGCTGCTATACAGTTAAGATATTTACAAACACTGACTGAAATAGCTGTAGAAAATAACACGACAACGATATTCCCTGTACCGGTTGATTTTTTGAACAGTCTGTTTAAAAAATAATAAGAAACGAGATTGAATTTAGAAACTATATAGATAGAATAAGTAAACTATGTTTCTAACTTGTGCAGTCTATAAACATGTAGCCTTTACAAGTGGTCATACCTTTTTCATAATATCCACGACAATCAATTGACGTAAAAACCGGTTCCAGGCTATAATAAAAATGCCTATTTTGCTTAATACGTTTTTTTTCAAAGGAGTTTTAATCATGAAAAATAAATTATTTCTTGTGAGTTTAGTGTGTTTTGTCTTGGTTCTATCGTCTTGTAATAACAATGGGAACACGAACTCTAACGGTAATAATGGCAATATTGGCAGTAATACCCCTACTAATAACAGCGAAGCTAATAATATAGCAACTCCACTTAAAATAGGTGATAAAGTTACATTCACAGCAGATGGAGTTAGTTTTAAAATGGCTTATATTCCAGGTGGATTAAGTTTTCCGATTAAAGATAATGATAGTGGAACTTCGACGGTAGCGAACGCATATTGGATAGGAGAAACAGAACTTACATATGAACTTTGGTACAAGGTTAGGGTCTGGGCTATGTCTAATGGTTATAACTTTGCCTATGCTGGGAATGAATCAGCAGCTAGCCAAGAGGGAGCTGCTCCAACAGCGGCAAAAGATAATCCAGTACAAAGAATCAATTGGCGAGATATTATGATTTTTACTAATGCATTAACGGAATGGTACAACGCTACAGCCAAAACTAATTATACTTGCGCTTATTATGCCGATGCTGCTTACACAACACCTTTAAGAACTGCAACAACTAGTTTTACTATTACTAACACTACTTTAGGCTCTCAAGATGCACCTTATATAAAAACTGATGCAAGTGGTTTTAGATTATTGACTAATGATGAATGGGAACTTGCGGCAAGATATAAAGACGGAACAAACTGGACTCCTGGTAGTTATGCCAGTGGTGCTAGCGCCGATTATAATAACGAGGCAGCAACAGAAGCGGTAGCTTGGTATAATACCAATGCTTCTAATGATGTTCATGCTGTAAAGAGTAAACTTCCCAATGCTCTGGGTTTATATGATATGAGCGGTAATGTGGGTGAATGGACTATTAATTCTACTGACTCTTATCGTGTTTGGCGTGGTGGAGGTTGGGTTGATAGAGCATTAATTATGCAGTTAAGCCTTCAGGTTTCAAGCAACCCTGCTTATACTAGTCCATCTACTGGTTTCAGACTTGCGAGGACAGCTTTATAAGCTTTTGTCATTTTTGTTAAAACCTAGTAAGATAGTCTTGTTAAGATTCTCAACAGAATTGGGGGCAAGATATTCATGGAATTTTCCAAAAAAGACATAATGGGCGTTTTGTTTATTGTTCTAGCTGTTTTTACTTTTCTAGCTCTAACAACATACAGCTCAACAGATCCTTCATTTACTAACGCTGCACGTACTACAATTACAGATAATTCAGATGCACAAAGTTACGCCAAAGCTGTTGGTGAAATAACTGAGCCTGTTAAGAATATGTTAGGGCTTTTTGGCTCATATAGCTCGGATCTTCTTCTGAATATATTTGGTATATCCTCTTTTGCGATCCCTTTTGCTTTTTTACTTAGTGCTATATTTATCTTTTTTACCTCGGGGAAGGCTGATTTTTCTTATCTAAGGGGTGGTGTAATACTGGCTCTGGTATTTTTTCTTTCTATAACTTTTCATACAATAGCTGGGAGCATAACTTATGGAGGTGCTGTTTTTTCTGCCGGTGGTGTGCTTGGTTCTAATCTCTCCTCTTTTATAACTCCATATTTGAGCAGGGTAGGAACTGCAATAATCGGTATTACCGTCAGTATGTTATTACTTTTCTATCTGATCAATATATCTGTGACCACAGGAACAACGATGATGGCTGTTATTTTCTATAAGGGTGTTATTGTACCTGTTGTTACTATTTATAAGGGCTTGGCTTGGTTTACTACATGGATAGCTTCAAAGACTAATAAAAAAGATTTTCCAAAAGATGATGAATTAATAAAAGAAGCAGAAAAAGCTCTCAGAGGTAAGGCAACAACTTTTAAAGTAAAGGCTGCTCCAACAATAAAACAGCAAGAAATCTCTGATGAAGAAGCTTTTGATAAGACTATAAAGAAATCTTTTAACGACGATTATGAACTGCCTTCTGTAGAACTTCTTAACAAACCGACAAAGATAAGGACCAAAGAGGACCACTCTGAATTAAAGGCAACAGCCTCTGCAGTACAAAATAGGCTTAAGGACTTTGATGTTGATGGCGAAATAGTAGAAGTTTCTCCAGGTCCAGTTATAACTATGTATGAATTTAAACCAGCACCTGGTGTTAAGATAAATAAAGTTGCTAACCTTAGCGATGATCTTGCCCTTGCTCTTGGTTGTGGTAGTCTTAGAGTAATTGCTCCAATCCCTGGAAAATCTGTAATAGGTATAGAGGTCCCAAATAAAACTAGAGAGACTGTCTATATAAGGGAACTTATAGACTCTAATCTTTTTAAGACGGCAGATAAAAAGATACCGTTGGTAATAGGTAAAGACACAGAGGGAAATCCTTACGTTGAGGATCTGTCTAAAATGCCTCATTTACTTGTTGCTGGTTCTACAGGCTCTGGAAAATCAGTGTTTATAAACTCTTTGATCTGTTCCATATTATATAAATTTTCACCAAAAGAAGTAAGGATGATAATGGTAGATCCAAAAATGTTGGAACTTTCCATGTATGAAGGGATTCCTCATCTGTTACACCCAGTTGTTACCAACGCAGCAAAGGCTGCACAGGCTCTAAAATGGGCCGTTAGAGAAATGATGGATAGATATGCGATACTTGCTTCAAAAAATGCCAGAAGCATAACTTCATACAACGCAGAAGCAGAAGAACCGATGCCTTATATAGTCATTATAGTAGATGAACTTGCAGATCTTATGATGGTAAGTTCAAAGGATGTTGAGTCTGCAATTACTAGACTTGCACAGATGGCAAGAGCAGCCGGTATACATTTGGTATTAGCTACACAAAGACCATCTGTAGACGTTATAACTGGTCTTATAAAAGCAAATTTTCCAGCTAGGATAGCTTTTAAAGTTGCTTCAAAAATAGATTCAAGGACTATTTTAGATACTATGGGAGCTGATCAATTACTTGGAATGGGTGACATGTTATTTTTACCTCCAGGCACGGCAAGATTGGAAAGACTTCATGGTGCCTTTGTAAGTGATGAAGAAGTAAAAAGAGTTGTCGACTTTGTAAAAGAGCAGGGAGCTCCAGATTATAAGATACAAATACCAGATGATGATAAAGACCTTGAGACTAATGTAAGCGATGACGAGGATGAATTATACGATCAGGCAGTTAACATAGTCGTGGAAACTAGAAAAACTTCTATATCCTATATACAGAGGCGTCTTGGTGTCGGTTACAATAGAGCTGCCAATATAATGGAACAGATGGAAAGGAATGGAGTTGTTTCTGCAGAGTTGTCTTCTGGAAAAAGAGAAATATTAATGGATGAGATTAGATAATATATGTTTTCAAAACTAACAATAATGTCTTTACTTATTTATGCCTTTTGTCCTTTTAATACTATTTCTGCCGAGACTGTTCTTTCTAGAATAGGTGGTGAGAATGGCTTTAAAATGACATTTGAACAACAAAGTACATATCCATTTCTAAAATCCCCAAAAATAT
>JBAXWW010000017.1:0-14169 GCA_037128215.1 bacterium
GCGGGGACAGGATTTGAACCTGTGACCTTCGGGTTATGAGCCCGACGAGCTACCATGCTGCTCCACCCCGCGATCCAATACGGGAAATGTTGTACTTAGCTAACCGGCTGGTGTCAATAACTATTATTCCGCGCGTATTTTTGGATTGCCAGATTTGCGACTTGCATACTATACTTAACAACATGAAAAAACTAAATATACTATTAACAATCTCATTTTCACTTTTTCTTGTACTAATCGTGTCCTGCGCCAGCAGTAAGGAAAGCAGAGGAATCAAAAGAGCCAGCTTGGATCCAAATAGCATAGAGCAATTGATCCAACAAACTGACCTTGATGAAGATTCACCGTCCGAACTTGCAGATAATGGAAAAAGAATCAAACAAAAAATACCAAGAGTAGTCAATGATTCCGTTAAAAAATGGATAAAATACTTCACTGTTGATAATCCAGACTGGTATCAAAGATCCCTAACCAGATCAGAAGAATATGAAACAGGTATGAAAAACATTCTCATAAGCTACGGCGTACCAGAAGACCTGTTCTACCTTGCTCTTATAGAAAGTGCCTTCGTACAAAGAGCACACTCCAAAGCAGGCGCAAAAGGTATTTGGCAGTTCATGAAAGGAACAGCTAAGCTGTATGGTCTTCAGGTCACAAAAAAGAATGATGAAAGACTTAACCCATATAGAGCAACAGCCGCTGCCGCTGCATACCTTAGAGACTTATACAACATATATGGATCATGGTACTTGGCTATAGCTTCCTATAATGCTGGAGAAGGAAGAATAAGAAACGCCATAATCAAACATAGAGAAAGAAACTTTTGGGAACTTGCAGCAAAGAACGCTCTACCAGATGAAACTATGAACTACGTCCCAAAATACATCGCTGCCGCTCTAATAGCAGAAAACCCAAAACTATACGGCTTCCAATACAATGGTCCTAGCAAAGATGCTGTAATGGTCGCAGAAGACGTATCTCAATATAGAAGAGGCGCTGTAGCAGTATCAAGCAAGGCAATAAAGGGTACAACAACTACAGATGTCGTTGCTGTTAATGATGTAAATGTAAGCAGCAAACCAGAAAAAGAAACAACAAAAATAGTCGAAGCGATTATCTACAAGGTTAAAAAAGGCGACAATCTGTCTAAGATCGCCCAGAAGAACCACCTAACTATGGCACAGATAAGATCATGTAACACAAAGATGAAGAGCGACAACGTAATGATAGGCCAAAACCTGGTTATAAGCTGCTCTAAAGCAACGGCTCCTGCTGTAGAAATTGCAAGCGCTGCAAGTACAGAGGATGCAACAGTAGAAGAAGCAACAATAGCTCAGGAAGAGACTGCAATAACTCCAGCGACTACAAAAACAAAAGCTAAAAAGACAGCAAGATATAAAGTTCATTACGGAGATACTCTAGAAGGTATATCTAAAAAGTTTAATACGACTGTAGCTCAGATAAAAGATTGTAACCCAACATTAAGAAGATACGAAATACTTGCTGGTCAGAGACTAAAGATCAATTGTGCTACAGAAGCAGCGGCTGTAGTTGCAGCTAATGAAGAGTCAGTAACTCACATAGTTAAAAGAGGTGAGTCACTGTGGTCTATCTCTAAAAGATATGACGTATCTGTAACTGACATAATGAAATGGAATAATCTTAAGAAAAGAAGCAAAATATTCTCTGGAAGAAAACTAAAGATCATTGGTAAAAAAAAAGAACTTAACGCAAACGGATAATGAAATTTAAGTTTTTACCAGTTCTGGCTTTTTTTTGTTTTAACATCTTTGCAGATAGTGATTTATTAAACAGCGATAATGTTTCTTTGTCCCTAATGGGTTCATTGGAAGGTCGTTCCATCATACTTAAGGTAAAAGACAAAGATGGTAAAAATATCGGTGTATTTAAACCAAGCAGCGGCAGTACCCTCTGCCATGGAGAATACGCATCATACAAACTTGCTCAAATGGTAGGGTTAGATATCTATCCGAAGACATCTTTAGAATACCTGAACATAAAGACTCAAAAGAAAGTCGTTTCATTATTGAAAAAGACCAATTTCAAAGACGTATCAGAAAGAAAAGAAGAGAACAGAAAGATAATCTTAGAGGAACTCAACAGGAACATACAAACAAATACTAAACTAGAGGGTGCATTCAAGCCCTGGTATATTAATTTTCAGTTCTACAAGGGGCTAGGGACAAAAATAGGTGTCAGCTCACATAAGATATATAAATATCTACACGCAGATCAGCCTCAACTACAAAAGAACAAAGTATTAAAGCTGGAACAGTGCACTCAAATGCTTGAACCAAAGGGTTGTACAATTGGATACGTCTTCGCTGATGATCTGGCAAAAGATTTTAGTTCTATGCTCTTGATAGATGCTGTCATGGGCAATAATGATAGATTCCCTGGTGGCAATGTACACTTTAAGGCTGTGCCTGGTAGTGAGGTAATACAAAAACCAGGAAAGCTGTTCTTTAAGAGTGCAAGGCTCTTTTCTTTAGATAACGGTGCCGTACTAAAACCAGCAGACAAAACTGCACTAAATATATTAAAGGAATTTAAAGTAAGTCGATTTGTAAAAACATATGTAGAAAAGCTATATGAAATAGACAAAATGGATAACGCCACATTAAGAAAAGAACTTTCCCTCAGCCCAGAGGAATTCGAGATCTTTAAACAAAACCTAAAAGACCTCCTGCAATATATAGATGCACTAAAAAAACAATATAAGCAGAAGATCTGGTTTGAATAATCCAACACACTCTAATACCACTTTAGTTTTTTAATTTAAAAATCTTATCTAAATTTTTTATAGCGTTTGGCGATAGCGCAGGAGGGTGTATGAGGTCATTATAATCTTAGAATTTACAATGTTATGGGGCTTCAGGTATAGAAGACCCAAAATATTAGTAAATTATTAGATTATAAGGACGGAATAGACCAACTAAGCAGCCAGCTATAAAAAACTTAGATAAGATTTTTAAAGTAAAAAAGTAAAATGATACTAGGATTTAATCTCGCCGAAAACCAGATCTCCAGCGTCAGTTTTGTCAGTTACTCTTAATATTCTTATCTCGTTAGTATCCTTGTTTACATATATACGAACTATCTTGTCTGTAATGCCCTTACGGTCATCTCTTTCATTTACTATAAAGACAGAATCATGACTTGGCTCAACAGATGGTGTTTTGCCTGAGCCGCTAAATACGACGGTATTATTGCGGAAGACAACACCCTTAGAATCAAAAAGATTTGAGAACTTAATATGTGAGTTTATATTCTTAAGGTTTACACTTTTTATAACAGTATCGCCCTGGTCAAAAGTTCCATCGGAGTTATTATCTAAAAAAACATAGTAACCCTGCTCTTTATCCTTAGCAAACATAACGCCGTAATCCTTTCCACTTTGTATGCTGTATCTTCTTGCACTTATCATGTCGTCTGCAACAACTCTTGCCGCTTTAAGGACTCTATGCTCCATGTAAGCTTCATAAAAAGTAGGAGCAGAGAACACAGAAAAAACAGAAAGTATAAGCAGTACAATAATAATTATCTTCAACTATATAACCCTCGCCATTATAAAGTGATACAGTATCGCAGAAATACCGATAAAAGGTCCAAAAGGTATCTCTGTAAGTCTACCTTTTTTAAATATCAGCATCATAAAAATACCATAAACAGAACCAAGTACAGAACTATAGAATATTACCATAATAGCAGGATACCAGCCTAGTACTGCTCCTATACCTGCCAATAACTTTATATCTCCGCCTCCCATGCCTTCTCTGCCAGTTAATCTGTAATAAACTTCTGCGACTATAAAAAGAATTCCTCCACCAACAATTATGCCTGCAGCAGAATTATGCCAAGTCATAAGCGGATCAAACAAAGACAGTGCAAATCCGCAAATGATAAGGCCAATGCTAAGTCTGTCTGGTATTATTCTTTCATCTACATCGATAAAGATGGATGGTAAAATCGCGGTTATAAGCAGAACTACCCTTATAAGAGAAAAATAATTTTCGAACATATACTCATACGCATAAAGAAAAAGTAAAGCTGTAAGCAGTTCCATAACAGGATATCTTATGGAGATCTTAGCTCCGCATGATTTACATTTTCCTCTTAGTAAAATGTAACTTATTATCGGGATATTCTGGCTGATCGTTAGTTTTGTCTTACATGAATCACAAAAACTTCCAGGTACTACAATAGAGATGCCTCTAGGTATTCTATATGACATCAAGGCAAGAAAACTTCCCCAGCATAGTCCAAATATAAAGATGATTATATCCATCCAATACATTCTTCCCTCCATACAAAATAGAAAAGCTTAAGAGCTGTTAACAAATATAAAAGCCCATAGGTCGCCAAGTAAAGTATAACCTTATATGATCCTGATCTAAATACAAAAGCCACGTTAGGGAGTATATAAAGCGGATAGAACAGGGAAATTACAATGAACAGTATGCCAAGATAGTAAAGATGAGGCATTTTAAAAAACAGTGCAATAACCCTCATCATCACAAAGAAAGAACAAATAGACAGACCTAGAAGCAAATATTTAAGTTCCAGCGACCATATAACAGCAGAGATCATTACAAAGAATATTAAAAAGTAAAACACGACCATACATAGTTTTAAAAAGAAGAGTCCATTAAGTCCAAGACCAAATTGTTTATAAAAGATGGCCTCATATTTTAATTCAGAAGCATCGTGTACGATCTTCTTTACGCCGTACTGAAGATAAAGAATGCTTGTTAAAACAGACAAAAACAGTATCCCCATATTTATAAAATAGATAACATAAGAGTTCTTTACAAAAAGAGGCAGTAATCTAACAGAAAAGGCCATTACAAATAACACAAATGGTGCAAACCAAAAAGCTCTGCTCCTTTTTAATACGTCGTTAAGTATAAAGCTAAGCGCCATCATATTGTTTTCACCGTATCAGCAAGGATAATAAATGCTGAACCATCCGTTGCTATCTTTTTTATCTGCTCAGAAATAAATAAGGAATTATCCTTATCCAGACCAAAGAAAGGATCAAGAAGGACCATCAAAAGCTGAGGCATAGATAAAGTTATACAGGTAGAAACGACTTTTTTTGTAGCAGGCTTCATCTCATCAAAAGACAGGTCCAATGCATAGCTAGCACCAGCACCTTCTAAGATCCTCTTAAAATCGTTTAAAACGTAAGATACCTGTAAACCCTTTGCATAGGCCATAGTCTTTATAAAATGCTCTAAATTATCTATTTTTGGATGCCATCTGCTAAGATCAACATAAGAGATCAATCCATGTTTGTATTCAGCAAGACTCGCACCAGAAAACCATGCTTTGCCTGTTTTAAGAGGAAAAAGGCCAAATAAAAAAGAAATAAAGACATCTGCTTCAAGATCATTTTGTGTTTGTACCAAAACAACTTCACCAGAAGACAAAGACACGTCTGGTATCCTTATATCATCGTGTATTTGTACACCCTCTAATATAAGTAATTTATCTTGCATTATTTGTTGCCGTCCTGTGCGATATTATCCTGTGCGTTGTTATACTGTGCTTCAAGACCATGTGCTTTGCTTTCTTTTGCACCGTTGTCCTTTGCTATCTCTGTAGTGCTTTTTATTTGTCCCTGTCTACTTATAAAATATTGTCCGCCATATGGCTCATCTGGTATCTTCTCTATTATTCCCTCGTTTACTAAGACAAGTATATCTCCAGGGTATGTTTTGCTCTTCTGATAATAAGTTTCTACAGCCTTGGTAAGTTCTAAAATATTACTCTCATTATGAAGGCGTTTAATATTGTTTAAATAGAAATCCTGTTTGGGTGTGTTTTGGTTCTGTATATATTCCTGTGTCATAAAATTAAGAGCTTCGGCATATCTTTCCATACTGGTAAGAGTGTTTATGTAGCAATCAAGCATTTCCTTATCGTCAAAGGACTCTGCACCCTGCTTACTGATCTTTAAAAAATCTTTTATCTCTATATTTGAGGCTACATATTTTTGTCTGTTACTGCAAAGTTCCTGGTACGCCTGTTTAAATCCAGGCATATAATCCGTTACTTTCTTTATTATAGAGAATTTTTTAATAAGATCTGATTCCTTATCCATATCCTTCCACAGCATCTTAGCATAAAGCTCTCTTGCTACATTAAAAGGGTCTTTGTATTCGCTTATTTTTATTTCTGATACTTTTACAGGCTTAACAATAAGACCAGCAAAAACAAGAAAAAACAAAATAGAGAATATGAATAAAAGATATTTTATTATCACTTAGAAGGACGCTCCAGCCCCATTGCCTTCATAAGAACACGTTTAGATCTACGTCCATCAAACTCTGCATAAAAGATCTGCTGCCAAGGGCCAAGATCAAGTTTTCCATTAGTAACTGGAACCATAACCTGATATCCAACTGTAAGGTTTTTTAGATGAGCATCGCCGTTAGTCTCTCCAGTCATATGATGATGATAATTTCCTCTTGGTGCTACTTCTTCCAACCAGGTCAGAATGTCCTGATGTAGTCCATCTTCCCAGTCATTGACTATAACACCTGCGGTAATATGCATTGCAGATACAAGTATAGTTCCGTCATAAAGACCAGACTCTTCCATAAAAGCTTCAACTTGATCTGTTATCCTAACAAGTTCTCTTTCTTTTTTTGTATTAAAAGTAAGATACTTAGTCTTGGATATCCACATTAGATAAGCTCCTCTGGTTTTACAGCTCTATAGACGTGTTCACCGTCTTTTTTTCTATATAGAGCACCTGTTGGACAAAAAGAATTACATCTTACGCAGACTTCGCACTTCCCATTGAATACTGGATATTCGTGCATAGTTATATTGTCTACTGGACAGAGTTTTGCGCATAGTCCGCATTTTACACATTTTGCTTTATTGAATTTTATCGTCTTTTTTCTAAAGCTAGGAAGTGTAAACAAGAACTGGGATAAAGCATAAATAGCTTTTGGAACAAAAGGGAATTGATCCCATTGTGTTGTTCCATTTAATATATCGTCAGCGTATTTAGACGCGGCTGTTACGCCCTTCTTAACAATCGTTGGATTTTGTACTTCTTTTTCAGCGCTAGGCCAAAAATTATCTGGCATAACGACCTGTGAACAAGCTATAGGGTTATATCCTTTTTTATTAAGTATAGACTTAATAATACTTCTTATGCCGATGGAAAAACCACCCATTGTATCTACCATAAAAACCTTTGTGCCTTCTGCCTGCGGGAGCCCATTTATGAACTTCATTACCAAAGGATATGTTGTAAATACAGCTACGGGGAATGCCAAGCCTATGCATGACTTAAGATTCACAGTTGCAGGGACTTCTTTTTCTATTGCATACAGCTTTGTCTCTACGCCGTTTTTTTCAAATGTTTCTTTCATTTTTCTGCAAACGAGCAAAGTATTACCAGTACCAGAAAAATAATAAAGGTCTATTTTTTTTATATCCATATAAGTTTCTCCAAATATTTTTATACGTGAGGCAGGTAAATATCTCTATGCTCGACTATACATCTATAGTCTTTGGCCTCAAAATAATCTTTGATACGCTCTGCTATCATTACACTTCTGTGTCTTCCGCCAGTACATCCAACCCCTATAGTCAGATAGGATTTACCTTCTTTTGTATACTCAGGTACTAGAAAATCCATAAGGCCAGAAAGTTTTTCCCAAAATTTAGCGGTATCTTTTTTAGATTCCAAAAATTCTCTTACCTCTTTATCCTTACCAGTAAGAGGACGTAGTTTGATATCAAAATGAGGATTTGGTAAAAACCTTACATCAAACAAGAGATCAACATCCGTTGGTATTCCCTTAGAAAAGCCAAAAGAGATTATTCTAAGAAGCAGTTTATGCTGGGATTCTTTATTATCCGTAGAGAATAAAGAGAATATTTGTTGCCTTAGTTCATGGACATTAGTGTTAGAGGTATCTATAACTATGTCAGCAATCCTTCTAAGAGGTTCAAGAAGAGAAAATTCCAGGTCTATTGATTCTTCTAGACTGATGGTCTTTTTTGATAATGATTTTTTAACATTTTTCATTGTGGTAAGAGGATGAGGATTTCTTGTTTCCTGATACCTTTGTAGAACGACCTGTTTATCTGCCGTAATGAATAAAAGTTTAACTTCGTAGCCTCTTTTCTTAAGTTTCTCTATTATAGTTCTGCAATTATCAAAATTAAGAGTACTTCTTATATCAACGCCTATAGCTATATGTGAATATCCGCTTATATTGTCCTGTTTATATAAATCAAGGTATGACTCTATAAGTTTGATAGGAAGATTATCTACACAATAATAGCCGCATGTTTCCAGATATTTTAGAGCATAGGTCCTTCCAGAACCAGAATAACCGCTAACTATAAGTATCTTATCCGCTGAGCTCATAGAATCTCTGGCTTCTTTGAACCTTTTCTGTCTTTCATTTTCTCTTTGTGTTTTTTAAGCTGTACAAGCATCTTTTCTATACTTTCGTCGATAGCTGTAAAGTAGTCACCTGCACTTACAGAAGAAGAAAGATGTGCTCCTTCTCCGCTAACAGTAAGTTCAGAAACATGGTCCATTTTATCTTTTGATAGAATAAAACCAACCTGTATTGGTGTGTGCATAAATTTCTTTATTTTTTCTATTTTTTCTTCTGCATGTTTTTTTATCTCATCTCTAGAGTCTGAGTTTCTGAATGTTACTTTTACTTGCATAATGCCTCCATTATTTTATACGATGTATTTTTTTCTTTTGCTCGACGGAAGAAGCCCTAGCATCTCTCTGTATTTTGCGACAGTCCTTCTGGCTATATCAATATTATATTTTTTCAATTCATCTGCTATCTGCTGATCGCTCAAAGGAGTCTTAACATCTTCATCAGAGATCATCTGGCGTATTTTTTCTCTTACAGACTCAGACGCTACATCATCTCCTGCTGTTGAAGACACCGGGTTATTAAAGAAGAATTTAAGTTCAAAAATACCTTGAGGAGTAAAGACATATTTATTGGTCGTAACTCTGCTAACTGTAGATTCATGCATACTTACGTCCTGAGCAATCTCCCTCAGTATCATCGGTTTAAGCTTAGATACTCCATGCTCTAAGAACTCCATCTGCCTCTTAACTATCGCTTCTGTAACTTTGTAGATGGTTTTTTGTCTATGCTGTATGCTGCGTATAAGAGCTACTGCTGAACGTAATTTATTATTTATATATTCTTTATCACCATCTTTTATATATGAGTTTTTATCGTGGATTATATTCTTATAGTAAGTGCTTATCCTTAATCTTGGCATTCCATCGTCGTTTAGACTGATAACATAATCGTTACCTATCTTAAGAACGTAGATATCTGGAACTATGTACTGAACTTCGTTCTGAGAAAAAGATCTTCCTGGTTTTGGTTCAAGAGAAAGTACTATTTTTGCAAGTTCATAGACTTTATCCAAGGACACATCAAGTTTTCTTGCTATAGCCTGGTAGTTTCTTTTCTCAAGGTCTGGAAGATAATTTTTTATAAGAGAGATAAGCTTTCCATCTTTTATATTAAGTTGTCTAACCTGCTGGAGCAGACATTCCTTTATGTCCCTTGCACCAACACCCACTGGATCAAATTCCTGTATCTTTAAAAGAACTTCCTCTGCTTCTTCCTGTGTAAGTCCAGAATCCTTAACAAGGTCGTTAAAATCAACCTGTATATAACCATCATCGTTTATATTCTGTATTATCTTTTCGCCAAATTCTTCCTCTTTTTTACTCATCCCCGTCATCTTAAGCTGCCATACAAGATGGTCATAGATATTCTCTGTTCTTGTAGACAGATTCTCTATACTAAAATTATCATCTATATTTTTATAAGATCTTACAGATGGAGGAGTAGAAGAGTTAGCATCATAACTATCTACATAGTTCTGCCAGTTATCGTCTGTATCTTTTGATAATTCATTGCTAGCACTTTCTAATATTATATTTGGATCTGGTGTTTCTATAACTTCTTCCAGAACAGGATTTTCCAGAAGCTCGTTGTTGATTGATTGCTGAAGCTCCATCCTGGATAGTTGCAAAAGTTTTATGGCCTGCTGAAGCTGAGGCGTCATTACCAACTGTTGGGATAACTTTATATTAAGTTTTAGATCACCCATTGATTTTCCTTAAAGCTTAAAATTTTCGCCAAGATAAGCTTTTTTTGCAACGTCGTTGTTAACTATCTCATCAGAAGTTCCTGTAACCTGTATCACCCCATCACTTAAAATATATGCTCTATCACAAATTCCAAGAGTTTCTCTTACGTTATGGTCCGTAATGATAACTCCTATCCTTAACCGTTTAAGGTCTTTTATTATACCCTGTATATCTATAACTGCCAATGGGTCTATACCGCTAAAAGGTTCATCTAGAAGGATAAACTTTGGATCCGTGACCAGCGCTCTTGCTATTTCTACCCTTCTTCGTTCTCCACCAGACAGAGTAAAAGCTTTGCTTTCTGCAAGATGAGAGATACCTAGTTGCTCCATTAAAAGGTTCGCTTTTTCTCTTCTTTCTTCATATGTAAGGGGCATATTCTCTAAGATTACCCAGAGATTTTCTTCTACTGATAATTTTCTAAAAACACTCGGTTCCTGTGGAAGATAACTTATCCCTAACCTTGCTCTGGTGTGCATAGGCAAAGAGGAAATCTCTGTTTCATTAAGGAAGATCTGACCACCATCATTCTTGATGAGACCTATTATCATATAAAAACTTGTAGTTTTGCCTGCTCCGTTTGGACCAAGAAGTCCTACAACTTCGCCAGACTTTATGTCAAAACTTACAGAATTAACAACAGTACGTCGCCCAAATCTTTTTATAAGGTCCTTTGCCATAAGTTTACTGGACATTACTTCTTGTACCCCTTTTGAGAAACATCAGCCTTAACTCTTTCTACAAAAACTTCATCATTTTCTGTGTTGAAAACGATCTTCTCACCAACCATTATATCACCATTAACATGGAATTCAGGTTTTCCTGTAAGAACAACTTCCCCTGAACCAGACTTTATTACAGCGTTATCGCACAAAGCTAGTTTTTTTTCCACATTAAGCGTAACGTTACCAAAAACACCGATATCGTTAATTTCCCCCTTCTTGTCATATCTAACTTCCAGGGTGTCTCCCTTTATATTCAACTTACCTTTTTTGGCTATTATCTTTTTCTTAAAAACAGCTTTGGACGTCTTTGTATTTACTTGAGCATTTTGACTTTGGATGGAAAGTTCATTCCCTATTTTTGTAGAAACATCATCTGTGATACTAAAAATACCGTCTACAGCATCACCCCTAAGTCCTTGACCAGAAATAGATATAACTTGTCCCTTTTGTGAAGTTCCCTTCATTGAAACAATAGCTTTTGTATCTAATTTTTTTTCTTTAGCGGAGTAAGATACATCATCTGTAGAAAAGGTATAACCATTAGATGTTCTAACTCCAACTTCTCCATTAAAATTTATCTTATCTTTTTTGGTATCATAAGTGCCCTTATTCGACTTGATTACATATCCATCTTTTTTACCGCCATCACCCATAACTTCTGTTGTTACATTGGTAAAAACTATATTACCGCTATTCTTGAACATCTCTGCTTCTTCAGCACTGATGATCCACTCAAGATTTTGTCCTTTTGTTTCTTCAAGTTTAAATCCCTTAATAGTCATGGTAGGAGCTTCTTTTTTTGAAGAAACAAAAGAAAATATACTTTCTTTTTCTGACAAGAAACTTTTCATTTGTGAATATAGAAAAAATAACAATACTGCTACAACACTAAATATAAAAATGGATAGGATTGTTTTTTTTCTCATTTTCCTATGATCAAATCTATTACTTCCCTTACAGCTCCTTCTCCGCCAGATTTGGAAGTAATATATTTTGCCACCTTTTTAACGCTCTCATGAGCATTTGGTACAGTAACAGATATGCCGACATTATTCATAAGAGGTATATCGTAAACATCATCACCTATAAAAGCGACTTCTTCATCCTTGAACCTAAGCTGAGGTTTTACAATTTCATTATAGACGTTAAGTTTGTCTTCCCTACCCATATAAACATGTTTTATTCCTAAATAATCGCTCCTGTGGATAACTGACTCAGACTTTCCTCCAGTTATTATAGCGATCTCTATATTATTCTTTAAAGCTTCTCTAACACCAAAACCATCAAGAACATTAAACTTTCTTAAAATATCCCCGGTATTAGATACATAAAAGCCACCGTCGGTCAAAACACCATCAACATCCAATATTAAAAGCTTTATTTTTTTGAATTCTGCAATATTTAACATTAAATTATTTTTGCTCCAAGTATGTTGTGTATATGAATTATACCTACGACCTTTATTTTTCCTGTTTTCTTATATTCTGCTGCGTCCTGTACAAAAAGATGCGTTATCTTATGCGTTTCCATCATATTCAGTGCGTTAACAGCAAGTTCTTCAGCATCTATTACTTTGGGTTTATTACCCATAACCACTTTAACATTATCTTCAAGGAAATTTTTAGTCTTTTCCATGTGTCTTCTTAAGTCACCGTCAGTAACAGAACCTATAAGATAACCATTAGTATCTACTACACCTGTGATACCAAGGCTCTTTGATGTCATTTCTATTAAAGTGTCCCTCATACTAGCTGTTTCTACGACCAAAGGAACACGTGGAGAAACATGCATAAGATCTTTAACTCTTATAAGAAGACGTCTACCAAGTGTACCGCCTGGATGTAATTTAGCAAAATCTTCCTCGTTAAAACCTTTCTTTATCAACAAAGAAACTGCCATCGCATCACCAAGAGCCAGCATTGCAGTTGTGGAGGCTGTAGGAACTATACCCATCGGACAAGCTTCTCTTTCTATTTTAACTACAAGCACATGATCGCTGCTTCTAGCAAGAGTACAATCTTTTTTTCCAGTCATAGCTATTAACTTTATTCCTATTCTTTTAAGAACGGGAATGACCTGAATAAGTTCTTCTGTTTCTCCAGAATTAGAAAGCAGTATGCCAATATCATCCTTTGATATTATGCCAACATCACCGTGAAAACATTCTGTTGGATGAAGAAAAAAAGATGGTGTGCCCGTACTTGATAAAGTAGCTGCTATTTTTCTGGCTATAAGACCTGATTTACCTATACCGCTAAGGAAAACTCTTCCCTTGTTATTGCTCAAAAGATCAATAACCTTTGCAAAGTTATCGTCTATACTATCCTTAAGATTACTGATAGCTTCAGCTTCTATCTCTAGAACAGTTTTTGCCTGTTGAATTATATCCATCTTATACATTATGTACCCCTTTGACCCTTTTCATTATCGCTGAAACAGTTTTATCCAACATATCAAGGTCCAAAGAATTTGCACCATCACAAAGTGCTTTTTCTGGACATGGATGAACTTCCATAAAAATACCCTTTGCACCAAATTCTAAAGCTGCACATGCCAGAGGTTTAGTAAATTCTGTATTACCAGAAGAAGAGTTTCCCTTACCACCTGGTCGCTGCACGCTGTGTGTTGCATCAAAGATCACAGGAACATTCAGTTGTATCATCTTAAAAATATTTCTAAAATCTACTACAAGGTCACCATATCCAAAGAAAGTTCCTCTTTCTGTAAGAAGTATCTTTGTGTTTCCGCTTGATTGAACTTTTTTAACTGAGTCAGCCATCTGTTCTACAGATACGAATTGTCCCTTTTTTATATTAACTATTGCAGCTGTTTTACCAGCAGCCAGTAAAAGATCTGTCTGTCTGCATAAAAATGCAGGAATCTGGATTATATCCGCTATGTCCTTTACTAATTCAGCCTGATGGCTTTCATGTATATCTGTTACCAGCGGTAGAGAATATTTTTCTTTTATATGTTTAAATATTTTCTTTGATTCTTCAAAGCTCAGGCCTCTATATGAATCAATAGACTGGCGGTTCGCCTTATCAAATGATGCCTTAAACAGTACAGGAACATTGTATTCATTCTTTATCTTCACAAGCCTGCTTGCTATCAATTCTGCATTCTCTAAAGAATCAAGAACACAAGGTCCAAGAATAAAGAAGACATCTGTTTTTTTTATCTGTTCATAAAGAGTCATTAATGTTTACCTTTTTTGTTTTTTAATGAATATTCCACAAAAGTCCT
>JBAXWW010000018.1:0-13775 GCA_037128215.1 bacterium
ACCGCTAGTATTAAAGAAGTAGCTACAATTCCTGATGCAGGCATTAAAGATAATGGTGATAGCTCTATAAAAAAAGATGTAGTTGCTGAAGAGAAGACAAAAAATATAGAATCAAAAATAGTAAATAATGAAGAAGAGAAAAAAGAGCCAGTAAAAGATAATATTAAAAGGTTTTCTACTTTTAAGGTGATATTATTTAAATCTGTAAAGATAGTTGGCCTTCTCGTTGGAGTTATTTTAATCATTGTTCTAGCTTGGTTCTTTTTTAAGAAAAGTTCTGAAAATAGATCAGAGAGACGAACATATTCTCCGTCATCTAAACAACCTGTATTGTCCAACTCAAGTACTAACTACGATAATGGCATCAAGCTAATAAGTTCTTCACCTATAGAGGGAGACAAAAAGCTTCTTGTTGTTGAAGTATATGGAGAACGTCTTCTTTTGGCTACTAGTAAAAGCAACATAACGATGATTACAAAACTGAAAAGTAAGGAACAAACTACAGAAGATGTGAACTATGAGCAAGAAGCCATGATGAGAAGTCGTCTAAAGGATAAACTTAGAAATATATAAAGTGATTAATAAGATAACAATATCTGTAATTGTTCTTGGCTCTCTTTTTCTTGGCCTCTTTTTGCCAAAGTATTATTTTTTATCCCTTCTGTTGATGGCTGTAGCTCTTGGTTTTATTCTATATAAATTTATATTATTAAAGCTCAAAATAAAACTAGAGAAAGGTGAAATAAAGAATTCTGTAGATTCTATTATCGAAGGAGCTGAACCAGAAGTAATAATAAGGAATGATCAGATCTTCATACTGGATGATGTTAAGAAAGATATCTATGAGCTTGCAAGGATTTTTAGGGATGATGTGGATTTTTTGAGACATGACATTTTGGATAATATTGACATCCCCATATATATTGAATCAAGTAGTCGAGTTTTTAAGAATAAAAAAATGAAAAAGATATGTTTTGATTTAAAAAAAGAACCATTCGATCTAGATCTTGAATTTGAAAATGATGGTATTATTTATGAGAAGATAATTATCAGAGATTCATTCTTTTATTTTTTACCTGCTAGATCCAAAGTTCATAGCGTTTAGAACGCTGTTGTCTCCGCTAAATCCTACTGCCTGGCCGCTTATCAGTAAGTTAAAAGATATAAAGATATTGTAACCTGGTTTATCATAAGGTGCACTCATTGCTAGTTTAAGGAACCAGCATGATGATGGAGGATTATATATAATATCAAAATATTTATCCTGTACTTTGTCGCTAAACTTACCAGGTAGAGTATTGTTGTATATAAAACGAATATTTGTAGCGAATCTCCATAAGGCAAATCCGAACTGAAGCTGTAATTGGTCAGAGTTCGTGTTTGGAGTAGTCTTGTCGTAGTAATAACCAAGTTGTACATATTTTTTATTACCGGAAAGCCTGAGCTGGCTACTCACTCCCATTTTTTTTGTATATACGTTATAAAAATTAGACAACAAAAGGCTTGTGGCTTCATAAGTTCCTATTATATCGGAATAAAGGTATCCAAAAGGCGTTCTGCTAGTATTTAGAAAATCATAATTCTGATATATTCTCCATTGTAGAGGTTGTAATACTGTAAAATCATCTTCATTATCTACCTTTTTGTCTTGTCCTTTCTTCTTTGAACTTGTTCCATTGTCTCTTAGTCCAAGGAATTTTTCTGTACTGCTACTTCTTATATCTTTATCCATTTCAAGTTGTTCATTACAAGCCTCACAGTTGTTTTCATTATCGGCTTTTTTATCCGGAACAATTGGAGAAACATAATTTTTAATATATTTTGCCAGTAGTCTATTAGTTATTCCATAAGTTATAACGTTCGTTTTTCCTATTTGATCTATTGAGTCAAACATAGGGGCAGTGATGTTATTCCGTTTATTATCAAAGAATGGATGTGCCGTTTGTTCTATGGTTGGGATGACGTGATAGTTTACAAATGGTTCTATAGAATGTTTTATTGCCCTATACTGTTTGTCATTTCCACGCTGATAGGTATTAGAAATTTGTGATGTAAGGTTGGCAGTAAAGTCAGCGTATGTTCTGTTTGCGTTACCATCTACAGGTAGTTTATAAAAATCATATCTTACTCCAGCAGTTGGTGTGAACTGAAGAACAGAATTACTTAATGGGACAGATACTCTTGGAAAAAAATCAAAACGTTGGCCTGTTCTAATGAATTCTGTTCCATCAAAAACATTGTTGTTGTTTACATCATCAAAGAATGGCTCTGGTCTGTAAACATTTAAATATGATGCCTCCGACTCAAACATAAAAACAGAATATTTTGTCTTTGCAAGGCTTACCATCAATTCAGGAAGTCTTTGCAGTTGCTGTTTGTTCGAACTCAAAGGATTTTTATTTAATAGATCTTGGTAATAAGAAAAGTCTGCTGTATATGCGACGTTTGCTGTATGTGTCATAAAAACAAATTTACTTTCAAGAGCAGGATCTGCTCTCCCTTCCATTTCTTCAGCAAAGTCTCTAGGAATGTTTTGATCGCTTACATATGCTACTTTTAACTTTGCATAAGTATCTTCCAATAACTTAAAGTTCTGATTCATTTTAAAGCCATGTCTGTTTTTCTCTCCAAGAGGTGCACCATCAGAAATCAAAGAAGCAAATTTTTTATCATCTACGTGGAAGTAATATATTTTTGAGGAAGATTCTTCTGAATAAACAGATCTGTACTCAGCAGCTTCTTTTAGTCCTCTACTGCCATAATGCCCAAGTGTGAACGTAGCATCTTGGCTTCTTGATATAGCCCAAAAGAAAGGTTCATGTATATTAAAGCCATCAGCACCAAAGCCAAAACTGGGTGGTAGAAGGCCGGACTGCCTTTCATTTTTTATTGGTAGAACCAAATAGGGGATATATGTTATGGGTAAACCGAACACTTCTACGACGACATCCTTTAAGTGTGCGTATTCACCAGTCTCCATATCTATGTCATTACCATACAGTCTCCAGTCTGGAGGGCTGTTAACGCAGCTTGTATATGAACCTTCTTTTATTAGAAAATGATTTTTACTTACTCTGTTTATTCTTGCACCCTCAAAGATGTCTTTACCGGAAATTATTCTGCCGTTTTTCATGGTTCCTTGGGCAGAATTCATGCTGCCAGTAAGTTCAGAACTTTTTATGTCAGTATTGTCGTTTTTATATCTTACGTCACCTGTTGCAAAGAATTCCTCTGTTTTTGTGTCTAGCTCAACAGAATCTGCTTTTAATATACTATTATCGTTAACGATGTTCACATTACCTGTTAGTTCTACTTTATTATTACTGGTCTTTCTTAAGTATTTGTCTGCAGAAAAACGAGATCTGCCTCCATCCTGTGCGGATAAAGTATTAAAAAAACAACTAATTGTTATAATGATCCACAGCATCTATTTTATGGCCTCTATTAGTTTATATATTTCTTCGAAGTTGAAAATAGATCCTGTGAAAACAATTACACCTTTCTCTTTCATTATTTTTTCAAAAGCATCTTTATAGTCATTACAGACAAAAACGTTTTTCCAGCTTTGTTCTATGGTACAGGAGTAATCTTCTTTTTTTATTTGTCTTCCCTCTACATTAGTAGGTATCAAGAAAAGTTTGTTGGATACCTTGTGAAGGGCTTTTATCATTGATATGTAATCCTTATCTTTCATAAAACCACAAGCTATGTGGATAACTTCATTTTTGTGATATTCCAATAAGAATTTTATAGTAGAGTTAATTCCCTCAATATTGTGACTCACATCAAGGTAAATGGTTTTGTTGTCTATTACATACTTTTGTAATCGTCCCATCCAAGAAGTGGCTTCTAATGCTGTGTTTATTTCTTTCTCGCTTATTTGAATACCCAGCATCTTGCAGGCTATTATTGCATAAGATGCATTTTTATATTGGTGATCTCCGTTAAGTGATTTTTTTAAATTATGATAAGTTGTTCCAGAGGTGTCTTTTATGGAAAGATTAAAACTTTTATCCTTGTTTACAGAGAAGCAAAAATCCCTTCCCATTAGTAGAGTCTTTTTTACACCTTTGATAGAGGCTTGTTCCAATAATATTACTTTAGTATCAGTATCGGCAATTATGGCGATAGAATCTTTTTTTAATATCCCGGCTTTTTCCATAGCTATCGTTTTTATATCATTACCTAGATACTCCATGTGATCCATGGCAATACTTGTTATTATGCATATTTCTGGATTTATGATATTAGTAGCATCCATTCTTCCACCCAATCCAGTTTCCATTACAGCAATGTTAACCTTATTGTTTATAAAGTGCATAAAACACATTAATGTAGTGAATTCAAAAAATGTAAGCGGTATATCTTTGCATTTTTCAAAAATAAGATCAGCATATTTAACCATTTCTTCGTCTGTTATTAATTTGTCATTTATTCGGATCCTTTCATTGAATTTTATTAGATGTGGAGATGTATATAAGCCAACATTTGAGTCACTGTTACCTGCAATTATGAGCTTTTGCAACATAGCACAGGTGCTTCCTTTTCCGTTCGTTCCAGCGACATGTACAAATCTAATACCCTCTATGTTTAAGTTAAGGGTATCCATAGCCTGTCGCATATTGTCCAGGCCTAGTTTTATGCCCATTTTGGATAAGGAATATATCCTGTTTAAAATACTATTTTGTATGCTCATAGCTATCTCGCTAAACAGATAATACTCTTTATCATTGATTTTTCAACTTCTAGTGTTATTTAAATACCTTATGATTCAATTACTAAGAGGAATGAAAGATATTCTCCCCCCAGAGAGCGGAAAATGGGAAGAATTACAACATGTCGCCGAAGAGGTTTTTTCCTCTTTTGGCTATGGTCTTAGCATAACTCCTGTAGTCGAAAAGACGGAACTTTTTGTTAGATCTGTTGGTGAAGACACTGACGTAGTATCTAAAGAGATGTATACGTGTAAAGATAGAGGAGACGAATCTATTACCCTTAGACCAGAGGGTACTGCATCTATAATTCGCGCGTATCTTTCTAGCCCAGAATGGAAGAGTAAATTATTAAAAACCTGGTATTGGGGGCCTATGTTCAGATATGAACGTCCTCAGAAGGGAAGATACAGACAGTTTTTTCAGTTCGGCCTTGAAGCTATAGGGACAGATTCTCCTCATGTAGATGCTGAACTTATATATCTTTTGAATCACTTCTATAAAAAAATAGGCATAGATGATGCTAGGGTAGAAATAAACTCCATAGGCTGTCCAGAATGCAGGCCTGCTTATAAAAATGATCTTGTTGCTTTCTTTATGTCTAAAAAAGAAGAACTATGTGGAGACTGTAAAGGTAGATTAGACACAAACCCGCTTAGACTTCTGGACTGCAAGAACCCTTCTTGTTCCTCTTTATTAGTAGGTGTTCCAAATATACAAAAGTATCTATGTAATACCTGCACAACTCACAACGAGAGACTCTTAAAGGACTTGGATAAATTAAAAGTTGTCTACAACGTTAATCCTAATCTTGTTAGAGGACTGGACTACTATACAAGGACGGTCTTTGAATTTGTTACAGATAAATTAGGTGGCAGACAGAATGCTTTAGGTGGAGGGGGAAGATATGATGTCCTTTCCGCTCAGCTTGGAGAAAAAGCTGTTCCATCTGTTGGATATGCTGGTGGAGTAGAAAGGACCATAATGCTAATGTCTGAGCTTGAAGGTAGTTTAAATAAGATTCCTGTTTACGTTGCTATGATGGATGATGAAACACTGGAAACTTATCTACCTCTTATACTTGAATTGAAAAAATATAGTTCAGAACATAACAAAATAAAAAGTCTTGTTTTTGTTGAAGATGATTTTAAATCCAGAGATATAAAAAAGCATTTATCCCGCGCAGATAAGTCTGGAGCAAAATTTGCTCTTATAGCTGGAGCGTATGAACTTAGGGATGGATTACTTTCTATAAAGGATCTTACCAAGAAACAGGAAACTAAGATAAAAGTGGATCTTAATGATCTGAAAAAAACAGTACATGATATTTGTGGGAGGATTTTTGAAGAAGAGAACTCATAATTGTGGAGAACTTAGGTCTTCACATATAGATAAACAAGTAACACTGATGGGTTGGGTTAACTCATATAGAAATCATGGTGGTCTAATATTTATAAATCTAAGAGACCGTTATGGCGTAACACAGGTCGTCTTTGATCCTTCAAATGCTCAGGCAAGTGAATTGGCTTCTACTGTAAGGCATGAATACGTTGTAAGTGTTAGTGGTGGAGTAAGGAACAGGCCGGAGGGTTTGGGTAATTCCAAAATGCCAACAGGTGATATAGAGGTAGTTTGTAACGATATAGAAATTCTAAGTAAATCTAATCCTCTTCCTTTTCAGTTAGACGAACATTCTGAGGCAAATACTCCTTTAAAACTTAAATATAGATATCTTGACCTTAGACGTCCTGTTATGCAACAGATACTAATGACAAGACATAAGGTCGCTCAGCTTGTAAGAAATTATCTTAGTGATAAAGGTTATCTTGAAATAGAAACACCAATATTGATGAAAACAACACCTGAAGGCGCAAGAGATTTTCTTGTTCCTAGCAGACTAGAACCTGGATATTTTTATGCACTTCCACAATCTCCACAGACGATGAAACAGATACTTATGATAAGTGGTTTTGATAAATATTTTCAATTATGCAGATGTTTTAGGGATGAAGACCTTAGAGCTGACAGGCAGCCTGAATTTACACAGATAGATATAGAAACATCATTTATGCCTGTTGAAGAACTTTTTCAGAATA
Organism: bacterium; assembly: GCA_037128215.1. GTDB lineage: Bacteria > Bdellovibrionota > JAFGOL01 > JAFGOL01 > JAFGOL01 > JAPLFT01. The sequence goes on from JBAXWW010000018.1 coordinate 6,809, forward strand.
TGCAGGATATGGTCTCTCTGCTTTGGAAAGAAGTCCTTGGACTTGAGATACCTGAGTTTAAAAACAACGTTCCTGTTATGTCATATGATTATGCCATGGAACATTATGGCTGTGATAAACCAGATCTAAGGTTTGAGATGAAACTTAAGGACTTGTCTTCTGTTTTTGCAAACTCTGAATTTAAAATATTTAAAGATGCTGTTGCAAAAGGCGGAATAGTAAAAGCGATATGTGTTAAAGGCGGAGAAAAACTTTCCAGAAAAGAACTGGATTCTCTTGTTGACGTAGTTTCACCTTTTGGCTTCCCAGGTGTGGCTTGGTGTAAGATACAGGCTGACGGAGCATGGCAGGGCAGTATAACAAAAACACTTTCCGATATAGAAAAAGAAAATATAAAAAATATACTAGAAATGCAACAAGGAGACCTTGCTCTTATCCTTGGTGGTAAAAAGAAATCAGTAAATAGTGCTATGTCTGATCTAAGGCTCTTCATTGGTAGTAAAATGGGTATGATAGATAAGAATAGTTATGCCTTCACATGGGTTGTTGATTTTCCACTACTTGATTACAACGATGATGATGGCCGTTTTTATGCAATGCACCATCCTTTTACATCTCCGAGGGACGAAGATATAGATGCGTTTGTAAAAGGGGAAAAGGAAGATCTTAAAAAGATACGAGCAAAAGCTTATGACCTTGTTTGTAATGGTATGGAGTTGGGCGGAGGAAGTCAGAGAATACACAGAAATGATGTACAAAAAGCGATGTTTAGTGCTTTATCTATAGGTGAAAAAGAGGCTCAGGAAAAATTTGGCTTCTTACTTGAAGCTTTGACCTATGGTACACCTCCACACGGCGGCGTTGCTTTTGGTCTTGATCGTATAATTATGATACTAACTGGTTCAGCATCTATAAGAGACGTTATCGCTTTCCCAAAAACTCAAAAAGCAACGGATATGATGCTTGGTTCACCAAGCCCAGCTAATCCTGAGCAATTAAAAGAATTGGGAATTTTATTTACAGATAAAAAAGAAAATTAATTCTCGAGGAATGATCAATTTCTTTTGTGTTTTTATGTGCCAGACGCATGTTGATTTTTGTCTTGACTTTTTCAGTAATTTGTTTATATATGGAATGACCTAGTTATAAATATTTAAAGGGAGATTGCAGATGAACAATAATGCTAAATCTAGACAGAAATGGACCCCTAAGAAGGTAATGGAAGAAATAGGTAAAATAGATAACAAAACAGCATCATGGAACCACAAGAATAATTCCTCTTTATATAATGCAGCCGTTACTCATTTTGGCTCATGGAAGGCAGCAGTAAGAGCCTGTGGCTTTGATTATTATACTATAAAGAAAGTCAGCAACAAAAAATGGTCCAACACGGATATAGACTTCCTAAAAAAGAACTATCAGACTCTTTCTACAGATGATGTTGCAAAGATACTTGGAAGAAGTAAGAACAGTATAAACACATATCGTCATCGTTGGGGACTTAAATTGAATCTTGATAGATTCAGTGATGAAGAAAAGGATTTTATAACAAAGAATTATAAGAAAATGAGCGATAAGGAACTTTCTGATAAACTTAGTGAAAACTCTAATGCTGTTTATTACTATAGATTAAAAGAAGGCCTAAAGAAGAGTGGACATTGGGATGAAGAAAAAGTTATCTATGAAATAAGAGAGCTTTTTGAACAGGGTAAGTTAAAGAACATAAGTGCTAGTGAACCTTTATATGCTGCTGCTAGACGTTGTTTTGGCTCTTGGAAGAAGGCTGTAGAGGCTTCAGAATTACACTATGACAAAATAGTTAAAAAAGGTCGTCGTAAATCTGGAGAGAATGAGTAAGCTGTTTCTTATTGCTGATCTGCTCTTAGTTCCATAAAAACAGGAAGACTTGGTTCGCTTACACTGTCATACAATACTGCTTTTAAACAAAGAGAATAATTGCCAGCCTTAAACTTTGGAAGCTGTGTATAGAATACCTGAGCTAGACTGTCTAAAGCGTATGAATTAGTTAGTACTTTTGAATTTGTTATATAGTATCTAGCTGTCGCTATAGGATTACTACAATAATAATCAGTACTATTTGCGGCAAGGATTTCGACTCCCTGAGCACCTGTATCTGTTACGTCCCAGTCAATTTTTATATCATACATGGAGTAAGTTATAACAGCCATAGATCCCTGTTGAGAAAAAGCTATACCGCTGTTTGCATTTATAAGTTGTATGGTTAGCGGGTAAGGTCTTTTTACTCCGCAAGAACCTAAAGAACTTAAAAGGATCAAAAATATTGCTGAAAGTAAGATTCTTTTCATGTCTTATACCCCGTATTTATGTAACAACTCTATCTTAGCTTGTCTATATTTTGCAATTTTTATACCATAACGGTATTTTTAGTAAAAACAGGTATTTATGTGTAAAGGGCCTCTTCCGTGTTTGTACATAATATTAACACTTGTTCAATTCCAAAGGTCTTTATCTTTTTTCTTATTGAAGTCAGTGAATATAATATTATCCATATTATTTAGTCTTTTTATTTTAAGTTTATTTTCAAAAGTCTTCATTTTTAAATAAGCTAAGCCAGAAAATAGTCCTCCAAGGTGCGCAAGATGACTGATCGATGAAGTTCTCTCCGATAGAAGAGAGAGCAATTCTATTACTCCCATTATTATGACTAGAGGTCTTGCTTTGATAGGTATTATGCCGAAAACATACAGTATTTTATCTTTAAATATTATACCATAAGCTAAAAATAAACCAAAGATAGCGCCACTCGCTCCCACTGTTGGAACAATAAGTTGTTCTGTGAAGAGCAAGGATAAAGCGGTAACACATAATCCGCCGCCGAGGCCACAGATTAAATAATATTTTATAAAAAAATGTTTACCCCATAGAGAACAGAGTTCAGAACCGAACATCCATAACATCAACATATTAAATAGTAGATGAAAAATACTTCCATGAAGGAACATATAAGTAAATAATTGCCAGATGTAATATTTTTTAATCACTAAATATGGAACTAGACCCAGTAAAATATTAAGATCAAATCCCATCCAAGAAAAGATTAGAGTTGCTAGGTACATGAATACATTTATATAAATAAACACCATAACCGCTTTAGGTGCGGGTAGTAAACCATATCTATATTGCATTCTTAATTTTTTAACATATATTTTTTACAATAGCGATTACTTTCTAGACACTCTTCTAAGATCCTGATTAGTAAAGGGTTTTAAGGTATTTGTTTGTTTCTTCTATATAAAAAACTTAAAATTGATTACATATTTGTCATACTTGTTCTTACTCTGTTCTTTAATGATTTCAAGGTCTTAACTATTTGGTGTTTGTGGCATGCCTATTGCATTATTCAAAATAGTTGTAACGTTAGCTCTTGTAGATTTTATTTAGGAGAAGGTTTTATGATTAATAGAAGAACAGAAGAAAGAATAATCCCTAACCAGAATGTTTTAGTAAAAGAAGACACTGGCGAGATAATAAACTACTACCACCTTAAGGATATAAGCTTAGGCGGTATGTATCTGCTTAAAAAGATAAGTTCTACAGCAGAAACTAATTCTACGTACACTTTTCTTGTTTCAGGTATAATGGAGACTTCTATTATCGGTGATGTATATGAAACAAGACTAGACAGCAACGGAAATTATGGAACTGCTGTAAGATTTAATAATACAAAAGATGCTGAATCTTTGATCTCAGCTATAAAGAAACTTTAATTCCAAAGAGTTAACAATTCTGCCTTACTTTTTTCTGTCCACAAGTTGTCAAATTTATATTGGTAACTAGCGTCTTTGTTTCTTAAAAAACAGGTTTCTGCCTTTTTAAGCAAAGGTTTAAGTGTTTCTTTTAATTCAGCGATATATTCTTTTTCAAGTTTTTTGTGTTTTATATTCGGTGGTATTTCACTCTCTAAAAGATTCTTGTAAATATTTTTATATAGTTCTCCTAGTAAGTGCACACCTTTTGTCGCTACATCTCTGTCTCCCTGGTTTAACATCTCTATATATATGTCTTCAGCTTTTAAATAATAATAAGCCTTAAGATCTATCTGTTTATTTAAGTGGCTGAGTATGGTTTTGTTATCATTGCCAGAAGGATATGACAGCTTTATATTGTCACCTACCTTTACATAGGAAGTTGCAAGGTCTTCCATAGCCCATAATCCTAACAAAGTTATTTTCTCTTCTGGATATCCCATATTTTTTGCATTAAGTGTTAAGAAAGATCTTTGCTCTTTTAAGACCTTAACGGCTGCCTCAAGATAATCAATAACGTCTCTGTATGATTCAAGTTCAAAGTACGCCGTTCCCTTTCTTACTCTAAACTCGAATTCTTCTACAAGAGAAAGCTCTGTCTGGGAGTTTTTCCAATTGTTGAGGCTCTCTATTACGCATGTCCAATTTTTTTGCTTATGGCAGCATGCTCCGATTCTGTAGTAAGAATCTTTTACAAGCTGTGAAGAAACTTTTTCCTTTGTAATATCTTTATACATCTTTATAGCTTTATCTGTTTTTGATGAGCGCTCTAAGCTAAGTGCTGCGTTATATAGAGCCGTGTTCTTTTCTTCAATTGTTAGTTTTTGGTCCTTAGATGCTGTAATAAAGGAGTTATATGATACGCTGTATTTTTCATTTAGGAATTCATCCAGACCCTGGTAGAACTTTTTAGAAGCAGTGCTAAGTCTCTGTGGTCCTTTATCAAAAGGGATAGCTTTTTTTACATAAGATGACGCATCATTAGCCATGAGCGCATGAACAAAAAATAAGTAAAATAATACGTGCTTTGACATAATACTAACTCAATTGTAATACACTCTTTATAGTTTTACTATAAAACTTTGTTTTTATAAAAAAGGAGGATGTATGAAATACTTACTTGTATCTTTTGTCCTATCTTTGTTGGCTGTTTCTTCCTGCTCAACAAACAGAGCTTTTACTAAGGGTGAGTACACTGACCCAGACAGGGTAATCCTGTTGGATGATAGATTTAATGATTCAGACATGAAAATTCTTGCTGATGCCTTGGTTAAGTCCATGGAGAATGTTGTTCTTAAAACCCAGGTAGGGGTGCCAGTTGTACAGGTAGAGACAGTAACTAATTCCACAAGTGAACACATAGATATGCAATCTCTTACAGATAAAGTTAGGGCTGCTCTTATAAAGACAGGTAAAATAGGTTTCCATGATAAACAGCAAAGAGGAACTTTGTCAGAAGAATATGATTACCAGAATAATAGCGGTAATGTAAGTAAAGAGACTGCCAAGAAAAGAGGAGGCCAGGTTGGTTCTGATTATATCTTGACCGGTAACTTTACTTCAATGGTACAAGAAGTAGGGGACCAGAAGGTCATCTTTTATAAACTTACATTGAACCTTACAGACATAAAAACTGGTCTTATTCCATGGTCTGACGAAAAAGAGATAAAGAAACTATATAAGAAACATTCTGTCTCAATATAGTAGATGTCTGTGTTTAAAATTTATTCGTTAATATTGTCCATGTCATGGATTCTTGTCTCTTCATGTTCTAACTATATGCTAGATCAGAGTAGTTTTTTTTCAAAATTTCAGAGAAAGCAGTTTAATGAAGCAGCCTCACTTATAAAAGAAAATTCAGAAAAAGACGGAAAGGACCAAATCTTGTTCTTATTGGATAGAGGGACAGCTTTATTTGAAGCTGGAGATTATAGGTCTGCAATAGAAGTTTTGACAAAGGCAGAAACTCAAACAGAACTTAAGGATTATACTAGTATTAGTGAGGAACTTGTCTCTGTCGTTACAACTGACCAATTTAAAAAATTCTATCCACTTGATTATGAGTTGATAATGATAAATGTGTATCTTGCTCTTTCCTATTATATGGAAGCAAAATATGAAGATGCTGCTGTTGAGTGCAGAAGAATAAATAATCTCATCTATAAATTAAAGAATAAGGGAATGAATTCTTTTGAAGAGAGTCCAATTGCTTGGTACTTGTCTGCTTCCATCTATGATATTCAAAAAAAATATAGTGATGCAAGAATAGATTATCAGAGGGTAATGGAGCTTGTCCCTGCTTTTAAACAAGCTGTCTACGATGTATATAGAACTTCAAGACAATCTAATAACCTTAATCAAGCCAGAGAGCTGGAACAAAAATATCCAGAAATGGACCTTAGAAAATACTATAGTGAATTATGTAAAAATTGTGGTGATCTTATTATCTTGTTCTCAGCTGGAGAAATTCCTATAAAAGTTCAGAATCCACGTAACTCTATGTTACCGGAATTTCGTACTAGGAGCTATGGTGTTGGTAGTCTTTCTGTTCTCAACGTTAATGGTGAAGAGATTGGTGCTAGTAGCGAGGTAACTGATTTAGAAGCAATAGCCAGAAAGAATCTTGAAGAAAGAGTTGGTAAAATAGTTGCTAAAAGACTTTTAGGAATAGGGACACAAGTCGCTATAGGTTATGGTGTAGCTAGGGCAACAAAAAGTGAATCATTAGGGGTGTTAACAGGGCTGCTTTTGAATGCAGCGGCAGGTCAAGCAGATACTAGAAGCTGGTCTACTTTACCAAAAGATTTTCAAATAGTTAGACTAAAACTTCCAGCTGGAAAGAATAAATTAACTTTTAGAAAGACAATCAATACAGGTATGAGAGATATTCTTTCAGATCAAGAAGTAGAGATTACTCCAGGCACAACTAGGATGCTTCTTATAAGATCTTTCTAATGAGTTATTCTTGTAAAATGTGCGTAGATACCATTCTGTTTTAATAGATCAGCGTGTTTGCCTTCTTCCACTATTTCTCCATCGTTCAAAACAATTATTTTATCGCAATTCTTTATTGAACTTAATTTGTGTGCAACAAGTATAACTGTCCTGTCTTTGCAGATATTTGGCATAGCCTCATTTATTGCTGTCTCGCTTTCTGCATCTAAAGAGCTGGTTGCTTC
>JBAXWW010000019.1:0-13432 GCA_037128215.1 bacterium
ATCGTCATATGGTGTTATGCCACAAGCATACATTTTGATGTTTTTCCCATCAATAGGAATAAATTCCTCTTTTTTTCTGCTGAGTGTATTATATATTTTTATCATATATTATTATCTCCGTAGTAAAAATTCCTTTTTTTTCTAATAACAAGTAAAAACACAAGTGGAAAAAACATGGTAATAATAGCACCAAAGTCTTTTGAATTAAACCCAGAAGAAAAATTATTTATAGTTCCACACCCTCCTACATTTGGAATGGCTGGAAGGTCCTCTACTGAGATATTTTTTTCAAGTTCACCATAAGTACTTGTTCTATATACTGGTGTTACAGCTGTTGAAATATCTAATTCAGTATCCTCATTGGATGAAGCAAGACCTCTTATGTAATAATAATTATTGTAATCAATATTAAAAGAAAAACTGTGTTCTGTAAGATAATCGTTTTCTGATAATTCCGAACCAAGCCCTCCAATAGAGCCATACTGTATTTTAGAAGCTGTTGGCACGTTTGTTTTCCAAGATACGATAATCTTTTTATCCCTCATATATCTATCAATTCTAAAATCTGATATTTGTGTTTGGACAGCAGGCTTAGTCCTTTCTGATTCAAGAGCAAAATTACTAGGGCCGCTACCGCTTATCCACTTTGCTACAAGATAATAAGTGCCTGTCTCTGGTGGCACAAAATCAACGATCCTCTCTATTGGATTGTTTATTAATGCTGAACTGGCTAACATTAATGGCTCACCATTAGCATCTGGAGTACCACTAAATAAATAGAGATCGTAATCAGCTCCAGACGGAACTGTCATTGTAAAGTTATATTCTTCGTCAGAAGAGAGTGAAACAGCCCTAACAACTGTTTTCTGTTCATATATCTTTGCCCCAAAAGAAAAGAGAGAATTAGATATATTAGTGGCTGAAATAGCTTCATCCAAGGCACTCATGGCCCCTCTAGCATCTATTCTTCCATAACCTTCAACTCTATCTTTTAAACCACCTGCTCTTTCTGGAAAGACAGGAGCATTCATAAAAACATTATTACTTTCCCTAGAGCCTGTTTCAAAAGAACTCATACAAATTAACATTTTATACATACTAGGACTAAGTTGTTTTTTACTCGCCATAACGCCTATCAGACCTGTAATGAAAGGTGTCGCCTGTGATGTTCCTATCTTGAGAGCGTAAGAATCTTTAAGAACATCTGGTGTTTTCCATGGACTAGTATCTGCATACCTGCTCTTTGGAGCCATTATATAATTTCTTGTTACGTAGCTACCACCTGGAGCAAGAACATCAGGTTTTGTAATAGTTGAAGAGACGGAACCTACAGATGAATAAGCGGTTGTTTGATTTTGATCATTAACAGCTCCCACTGTTATTACAGATGGTTCGTCGCCTGGACTACTGATTGAGGTTCCCTGTTGCTGATCATTCCCTGCACTTACAACGACTGAGACACCCTGAGAAACAAGAGTTCTAGCCGCAGCTTTGAGGATATCCGAGGTAACGCCATTTCCCATACTAAAGCTCAAATTAACAGCCATTATGTTATAGGATCGAGCGTTATTGCTTACATATTCAAGTGATCTAACTATGTCGTCAATACTTCCTGTTCCAGTAGAACCTAGACTCTTAACAGCAACTAATTCCGAACCATAAGAGACTCCAGCTGTTCGTTTGGTCGGATCCTCAGAAGTAGACGGCCAGCCTTGTACAACTGTTGCTACCCTTGCCCAAAATTCTTTTCCTGAGGCATTCGTGTCTGTAGTATATGGGAGGAAAGCATGTGGTAACAACAACGTACCTGGACTTGGTAAAACACTATAATCTGGCGATTGAATAAAAGAACCAGGAGCAACACCTGGACCAGAATTTATAGAATCACTGTAAGGACCATATAAAAAGTTACTGTTCTGTAACTCTGCATCACTTTTACTCTGTATTCCCATAGAAGATGCACTTGAAGTATTTGCAGTCCATGTCATTTCTGAAAAAATATTATCACTTCCAGCAAGTTCATTAAATTGGGCCGGGAAAAAATATCTCGACGCAGAAGCAAGAGGATTTAGATAACCATGAATTTCTATATAAGCTTGTCCGTTACCATCATCATAGGAACTTCCATCACCAAGCACAATCCCAGCAACATGTGTTCCGTGGCTATGGTCATCCTTGTATGATTCTCCAGTTTCTGTACAAGCTTGCGTTTGATAGCAATTTATTTTTTTAAATATTCTTCCATTAAAATCACTATGACTTTCATCTATGCCAGTATCTACTACGGCAAGCCTGATCTTATTAGAGCTATTAGGTAATGTACTCCCAATATATGACGGTGAAGCTTCCCATATATCTCTTACACCAATTTGTTTTGTCGAGTATAAAAGGTTTACTTTAACATCATAATTTTCTTCTATGACCTCTACTCGGTCGTCTTTGGCTAATTTTAATATACTCTCTTTATCAAGATCGACAAAAACAGCATTAACAAGATTGGTAGCCTTATATCTTATTTTTTTTGGATCAATTAGATCAGAGACATCTTCTCCATCCTTAACCTTTACAGCAACCTTATAACCCCCAACAGCACTAAGTTGGTTCATCTTCATTTTATTAATAAGATTTAGAGTTACTTTGGAGTTTGGTGTATTAAAATCAGATGAATTTTTAAGATTATTCGACGTATTATTAGTATTATTACAAGAAGTAATTAAAAATGACACACAGGCAAAAAGAACACCACAAAACAGTTTTAAACTGATAATTGAGCTTCCTTTCTGAGCAATGGTCACTCTGGGATATCTCTCTACTTATTTCGCATCTGTAAGAGGCAACATTTTATTGGTGCCTGGTCTTGCCATTTTCTTTTTTCTTTTTACGCCCATTTTAGCTTTTCTACTCGCTCTTTTGGTCTTCTTTATCTTTGTAAGTGATGCCATATGAATCCTCCTGGCTTATACTTTTAAGAGAGGCGCCGATCGGATTTGAACCGATGAATAAAGGTTTTGCAGACCTTCGCCTTACCACTTGGCTACGGCGCCACCAAGCGCTAAGTTCTATTAATATACAAGAACAATGTCAAGACTATCTTGCGCTGTTTTGTATAAATCGGGTCAAAAAGTATCTAACCATTTCATGGTTATTTATCTTTCGCCCCTGGTACGTCCATATCGCCTCATTGAAAGGACCAAGTTGCGCATGAATAACATCACCAATCTGCTCTGCTGTACCACTAGGTGTTATTGTAGGTGAAGTAAAAAAGGCTCCAGTATGGGCGTTAAAGCTAATCTGTATAACGCCTGGACGTTGAGCAGAAAATATCATTTTCAATGAGTTCCTAAAAACCATAAAATCAGCTTCTGTATTGGAAATACCATAAACTTTAACACCTGAACTAGCAAGACTCTTATGAGAATTAAAAACAGAACCTAGTTTTGTTGTATAGTTCCTTAGATACTTAAGATAGGAAATAGTAGCATCTTTTAAAACTTTCTCTGGAGAACTGGCAGCATCGTAGTTGATCATACCTGTTTTATCTATATCTTCTTCTGCACGAGCAAGGTCCATTAACCATGAAACATCTTCAGAAGGCTCATCATAAGGAAGATATATATCAACGGAGTTATTTGCTCCGGATATTTCTTTTTTATTTACGACTACGCTATTAAGATCGCTAACTTTCCAATCATCCTTCATTCATAATCCCCCATTCGTCTTGCCTTCATTATATATTAAACAGTCTATTTAGCAATACCCGTTGAACGTCCAGACAAGTATTTTGTTATTATGCCATTAAATGAACCTCTAAATTCAATCTCTTTATTTATAAAATCGTTATCCATTTTATTACTTAAACTTGGTCCTTCGTTGAACTCTTCCAGAAACAACTCTGCGTAGACCCTGTTCCAAAATCGTACATAATAATAGAACTGTACAAGTTCTTTGTTCTTTTCTGATACATTCTCTATAAATTTAAGAGTAAAAGGATTATTTAGGACATCCATGCTCTCTTTACTCATATTAAATGGCTCTGTAGTAAATTCTGTACTCAACCTTTCCATTATTTTTTCTACAATGCTTAGATTTGAAATATAAATATCTGATATTTTAATATAACGTAGCAACATTGATTTAAAATCTCTTTTCTCCATCATGGTATGGTATGCGTTCTTGTAAGCATCATCTTGGAAAAATAACTCATTTAACACAGCTAAATTAATTGTTTTAAAAAACAGGTCTTCCAGCTCCAATTGTAGAGCAGATGATAAGGTAACAAGCACAACAAATGGAGCATGAAAATCCACTGAGGATTTTTTTTCCTTGTTCCTTTGTACATGAATAGCCACTAGCATCCTACCATCCTCACCTATATTGTTCGCTATATTTACTACGTCGGTAAGGGTACGGCCTTTATTCTGTTCAGAAATTAGAGCTTCTATTAATTTTTCTGGCAGATCACCCGCACTAAAAGAAACCTCTTTCTCTTTGCCTTGAGAATTCAATATAATAAGAACTCTACCATTTTTATAAGTATAAGCAGTCCCTTTAGCGCCAGATCTAGTTTTAAAGTCTTCTGAATATAAGATATTAACTCTGTTAGGGTGTATTTTATCTTCCACTATAGGTTCTGCTATATGAATTTTATTCTGTAAAAAAGCTTGAGCTTCATTGACTCTATCCTTGCTCTCAGGCTCTATTTTTGTAAAAGCTTCAAGTTGCCTTATTTGAGAATAAAGACTCAGAGGAAATAAGAACATAATTAGGAACAAAAACTTAGAAATCATAAATAAAAGCTCCAACACTAATTCGAAAGATTGCTTATACAATGTTAGATAGTACTAAAACTATGTATTTTTTTCAATAAATTAAGGGTTAAATTTAAAAAATATTACAAACTACAACTTAACAGCTAAGCCTAAGAAGACTTTTGGAGCGTAATCTAGTTCTGTTCCGTATCCCTTGCTGTATGTATCTGTCTTAACATCATAAGTCTGGTAATTAGTCTGATTTATAAAGACAACATTGGTAAACAGCGCAGTAAAGACTAATTTTTCTGCTAATGTATATCTAAATATTAAACCACCTTCTATCTGAAGAAACTCTTCTATAAGTGGATCACTTTGTGTGTAGCCAGTAGAATCAGGAAAACCAAGTTCACCACTTGGAACCAAATATATAGATGTTTGAAGGCCAAAATCAAGATAGGAATTAGTACCACCAAAACGATATAGAGCAAAAATCTCTGTCCTAAGTCTAGATGTCCTGCCATTTGTAAGAGCCTGGTAATAAGCTAAAGAACTTTCTATACCCCATGGTTTTGGAATAAACCCAGTACCAGTTGAGATAACTAGCCACTGTTCTTTTCTATCAAAGTAACCAAATCTATAACCTAAAGATAAAAGTCCATATATTTTGTTATCTGTAAAACCTCTACTTACGCTAGTTTCAAAAGAATGATAGCCATATGTTTTTCTAAGAGAACTCTGTACCTCTAAAGAAACAGAATAATGTTCCCATACTTTTTTGGCAAAAGACATTTCTCCAACTATAGCCTTTAAAGCTGACTCCATGTCAATTCTATAAAGAAAACTAGCATCTGATTTAACCATTTCATTAATGGCTTTTGTTGATGAGAAAACTCCTGAATCAGAATAATCCATTAATGCATAAAGATCAGCATTTATAAGTGTGAAAAATAGAATCAGTGCTAACAGTAGAGAACGCATTAGTTAACTTTATTTTTTTACAGGCTCAGCAGGCGTAACAGGTGCCGTTGCTGTCTGTGGAACTGCAGCAGGCTGTGTAGCAGCTGGTGTAGAAACGCCACTCATAACACTCTCTGTAATTGCTCTGTGTTGAAAAACTGTAATACCAATGCTGGTTGCCATAAAGACAAAGGCAAGAACAGTAGTTATCTTAGTAAGGATATTACCGCCCTGTGTTCCAAAGAATGTTTGGCTTATTCCACCAAAAGTCGCTCCAACCTCTGCGCCTTTTCCTGCCTGTAGAAGAACAAACAATATTAGAAAAAGACATGTAATAAGATGTATAACTATAATCAATGTACTCATACGATCCCTCCGATTTTGTATACGTATATAGCAGGGATAGTGACCCTTTGTCCACTATCTAAAATCAACAAGCCTAAAAAACGATTCAATATCCAGAGATGCTCCACCTACAAGGGCACCGTCTATTTCTTCAGAAGCCATAAAGCCATCGATATTGTCTGGTTTAACACTACCGCCGTAAAGTATTCTTACTACATCTCCAGCTCCATTACCAAAGCACTCACTCAAAAGCCCTCTTATGAATGTATGAACTTCAACAGCCTGCTCAACTGTAGCATTTAACCCAGTACCTATTGCCCAAACAGGTTCGTAAGCTATAACTAAATTATTTAAAATATCATCCTTGGTAACGTCTTTTAATCCCTCTAATAATTGTTGTTTTACTACTTCTTTAGTTCTACCAGATTCTCTTTCTTCCTTAGTTTCTCCTACGCACAAAATAGCTGGTAGATTATTTTTTAAACTAGCTTTTAACCTCATATTAACTGTATCATTTTTTTCACCAAAGAATTTTCTTCTCTCTGAGTGGCCGATTATTACATACTTTACACCAAATTCCTTTAGCATAGGGGCCGCTATTTCTCCCGTGAACTGACCAGAATCTTCCCAATGTACATTTTGCGAACACAATTTTATTTCTGAATGTTTGAGAAGAGAGTCTGCTATAAAAAGCGAAGTAAAAACAGGCGCTATGCCAATCTCCCTTTCCTTAAGATGAGGCACTTGCTTTACCTTTTTTAGAAAATCATGGATGAAGTTATAGGTTTCATCCTGTCCCTTGTTCATTTTCCAGTTACCACAAATAAAAGGCATTCTTTTTCTGTTCATTAAGACTCCAACGCAGCTATACCAGGCAGTTTTGTTCCTTCCAAAAATTCCATTGAGGCACCACCGCCTGTTGAAACATGCGTAATTTTATCCATAACTCCAGCTTTTTTAACCGCAGAAGCAGAATCCCCTCCACCAACTACAGTGTAGGCATTACTCTCTGCAAGCATATGTGCTATCTGAACAGTTCCATTATCAAATGGCTTCGTTTCAAAAACACCCATTGGTCCATTCCATACCACCATAGCTGCATCCTTTAAAGCATTCTTGAAAAGTTCTATTGTTTTTGGTCCTATATCCAGACCTTTTTTACCGGCTGGAATATTTTGGTCTTTTGTTATTTCCCATGCAACACCATCTTTGAGTTCGTTAGCTACGATGTGATCTACCGGCAATAAAAGTTTTAATCCTTTTGTTTCAAAACGTGTAATTATCTTTTTTGCTAGTTCTATTTTATCATTCTCAACTAGAGAATCACCCATATTAAAACCCTTAGCTTTTAAGAATGTATAAGCCATCGCTCCGCCAATTATCATAACATCGGCGTTTTTTGAGAAATTTTCTACTATAGCGATCTTATCAGAAACCTTTACACCACCTAAAATAGCTACAAAAGGTCGCTTTGGAGAATTAACAACTGCGCTTAAATTCTCTATTTCTTTTTCCAACAAAAAGCCCGCTCCCTTATCTTTTACAAATTCAGTTATACCTACCGTTGATGCATGAGCTCTATGAACAGTACCAAAAGCATCACTAATATACACATCACAAAGTTTAGAAAGCTCCTGTGCAAAACTTTTATCATTAGCTTCTTCTTGCGCATAGAAGCGTAGGTTTTCTAACAATACCACGGAACCATATTTCATATTCTCAATTATTGCCCAAACACCCTCTCCTATACAGTCATGCGCAAAAACTATGTCCATGTTCATCAATTCAGCTAATTTTTCTCCAACAGGCTCTAATGTATATTTAAGATCCTTTTTACCATCTGGACGACCAAGATGACTAGCAAGAATAACCTTAGCTTCCTGGCTAATCGCGTATTGTATAGTAGGAAGTGCTGCGCGAATTCTATTATCATCAGTGATCTTACCGTCTTTCATCGGAACGTTAAAATCAACTCTTATTAAAACTCTTTTGTTCTTTATATTTATGTCTTTTATGTTCTTTATTTTGTCCATTTTTCTTTTGTCTCCTTACATCCTTTTACCTATAAAATCTGTAAGTTCCGCCAATCTCTTGGAATAGCCAGCTTCGTTGTCATACCAAGCAACAACCTTAACGCATGTTCCTTCTATAACGTTGGTCAAAGCTGAATCAAAAGTAGAAGAAGCCTGACATCCATTGTAGTCTATAGAAACAAGAGGCAACTCAGTGTAGTCAAGTATACCCTTTAACGATGTTTCTGCTGCCTTTTTCATCATTGCATTCACTTCTTCTTTTGTTGTAGTTTTTTCTACATTAACGACCAAATCAACAACTGAAACATTAGGAGTTGGCACTCTCATAGCATAACCATCTAGCTTGCCTTTTAGTTCTGGAAGGACAAGTCCAACAGCTTTAGCCGCTCCTGTAGTTGTTGGTATCATGGATAACGCAGCTGCTCTTGCGCGTCTTAGGTCTGAGTGAGGAAGGTCAAGAATTTTTTGATCATTGGTATATGAATGTATAGTCGTCATAAAGCCATTCTTTATTTTCAAATTATCATTAAGAACCTTTGCAACAGGAGCCAAACAGTTTGTTGTACAACTTGCATTAGAGATTATCTGATGTTTTGAAGGATCATAAGACTCATGGTTAACACCTATAACAACTGTAAGATCTGCATCTTTTAATGGTGCTGAGTATAGTACTTTTTTAGCACCGCTGTTTATATGATTCATGACAGACGCTTTATCTTTTAATCTACCAGTGCACTCAAGAACAACATCGACACCAAGTGCTTTCCAAGGAAGTTTGCTTGGATCTTTTTCTGCAAGAGCCTTTATTGTGTGTCCCGCTATCTTAAGAGTTCCATCTCCAGCGACTACATCTTTTGCATAAGTCCCATGAACAGAGTCATATTTAAAAAGATGTGCAAGTGTTGGCGCATCTGTAAGATCATTAATTGCAACGATCTCAATATCCTTGTTCTCAAGTAGATACCTAGCAGTAATTCTTCCAATTCTTCCGAATCCATTTATAGCAACTTTTATAGGCATAAAGACCCTCCAGTAATTTTTTTTCAGCTAAGAACAACATGGGTATATGTCTAAGTCAAGTTGCAATAATATGGATGTTTACACTTGTCTCAACTAATGCTAATTAGCCTGATTGATGAGACTATTTGCTACATTACCTGGTGAATTGATTAGCCTTTTCAGGGGGCTGGGAGAAGCTGCTGACAGCGTAAATGCCAAAGCATACCTGATTGGTGCATACCCAAGGTCCATACTTGTAAAAGAGGACTGCTCTGACTTGGAAATAGTAGTTACTGGTAGCTGTGAAAAAACAGTGAAAAATTTTATAGATAATTATCCATTGGCAAAAAATAAAACAATACATATTAAAGATCGTTTCACAATTGTATCTTCGCCTTATAACGACGGTGACTTTATAAGGATAGCTTCAGCAAGAAAAGATGAAGAGGGTGGTGTTGGTGATATATGCAGTGAATCACTCTCCAGAGGCTTTTCTATTGACGCATTAGCTCTATCACTTTCCAAGAATGATTTTGGCGCTGTTATAGATACAATAGGTGCTGACAACGATATACAAGTAAAAATATTAAGACTTTTACACCGAGATATTTTTGAGAAAGAAGCAAGATTCATCTTCAAAGCACTTTATTACATATCAAAATATGATCTGTCGTGGGATCCTATGACAGAAGAGTTATGGAAAGAAGCTCTAGCAAAAAGACTATATATGAATTTAACTCCCAAAGAAATAAATGAGGAAATATTATTGATCAAAAAAGAAAAAAATGGAAAATCAGTATTAAAGCTGTTAGAAGCTTACAACATAAAGGGGTCTAGGGGGTAGATTTGGAAGAAACGATCAAAAAAGTAGCCTTATATATACTTCCATTTCTCTTTAGTCTTTGTTTCCATGAGTACTCACATGCCTGGGTAGCTAATAAACTAGGTGATCCAACAGCTAAATATAACGGAAGGCTTACGCTAAATCCACTGGCTCACATAGACTGGCTTTGGACCGTAATAATACCTATGATCACATTAATAGTAGGTGGCATTTATTTTGGTTCTGCAAAACCAGTTCCTGTTGATTCTCGTAATTTTAAAAACCCAGAAAAAGGAATGGCTATGGTAGCTGTTGCCGGC
Organism: bacterium; assembly: GCA_037128215.1. Lineage (GTDB taxonomy): Bacteria > Bdellovibrionota > JAFGOL01 > JAFGOL01 > JAFGOL01 > JAPLFT01. Next base: position 10,229 of record JBAXWW010000019.1, read on the forward strand.
CCGTTATCTAATATAATACTTGGATTTTTATTCGCTGTAATTTTTGTGGCTGTTAAATTATTTTATCATGGAACTGAAAGTTTTTTTGCTCCACTATCTGATATGTTGCAGGCCGGAATACTGATAAACTTCTTTCTAGCCTTTTTTAATTTGATACCTCTGCCTCCACTGGATGGGTCAAGGGTAATAACAATGTTTATCTCTTACAAAAAGGCTGCCTACCTAGATATGTTTGCTCCTTACAGCTTTTTGCTAATACTGCTTTTATGGCAGGTTGGAGTGTTAAATTACATTATTGCGACCCCTGCTCTACTTTTATATAAATTATCTGTAACTTTAAGCTATAATATGTTTGTGGGGTTCATGTAGTGGAAGATCTAAAACTATTAGTAAAACTAGAAGCCTTTGAAGGTCCTATGGAGCTGTTGCTCCATCTTATCAGAAAAAATGAAGTAAATATTTACGATATTCCTATTTCTAAGATTACAGAAGAATACATTCAAGCCATAGAGGCTATGAGGGAAATGAACCTTGATATAGCCGGAGAGTTTTTGGTAATGGCAGCTACTCTGATATACATAAAATCAAGAATGCTGCTGCCAGTATATAAAGATGAAGACGAGAATGAAAATGATAATCTAAAAGAGGACCCAAGAGAAGAACTAGTAAGACTTCTACTTGAATATCAAAAATATCAAGAGGCTGGTAAAAATTTAGGAGAAAGAGAAATACTTGGAAGAGATATTTTTAAACATCCTAAGCAGATCGTTTCTAAAGATGATAGACCTTTAAAGAATATGGAAATGTTCCAACTTATAACAGCCTATCAGGGTGTTATAAATAAATTCAAAGAACAATTTTCCACTCACAATGTTGATATACCTAGCAAGAGCCTTCAAGAAAAAATAGTTGAATTAATAGACAGATATCCCGGAGGATTCCTTAATATAACTCTTGAGGAAATATTACTTGAGCCAATAAGCAGAAATGAGATAGTGGTTAGTTTTTTATGTATGCTTGAGCTAGCTAAGTTAGGGTATCTAAAGATTATACAGAGCAACAATGCTGGTGACATACTCATAACGACAGTAAAGCCACTTTCTTTTATTGATACCAACCTTATAAGCAAAGATGACTTATTCAATGAAGCGAGGTAAGATTTAAATTATGGAAGCTAACAGAATAAAAAGCATTATTGAATCAATACTATTCGTAGTAGAAAAACCAGTTACGGTAGATAAACTCTACGAAGTCTTCGATAAGGAATGTGATAAAGAATTTATCACATCAACCCTTGAAGAGATCAGAACAGAATATAACACTGATGATAACAGAGGTATAAAACTAGAAGCAGCCTCTAATGGCTGGCAGCTTAGAACAAAAGAAGATAATCAGACATGGATCAAAAAACTAGAAAACATAAAACCAATAAGAATCTCTCCTGCTGCATTGGAAACTCTAGCGATAATTGCGTATAAACAACCAATAAATAAGGCAGAAATAGATAAGATAAGGGGAGTAGATTCAACACATCTATTTAAAACTCTTCTGGAAAGAAATCTTATAAAGATATCAGGTCGTTCAGATCTTCCAGGCAAACCTCTTCTATACGCAACAACTCCTGATTTTCTTGAGATATTCAGTCTTAATGATCTTGGTGAACTTCCATCTATCAATGAGATACAGGACTTAGCTTCAAAAGGTTTTGGAGACACAGGAGACTACAAACAGGAGCTAAATCAGTCTTTAAGATTAATCGTTGATGAAAAAACAGATATAGAGATAGTTGATGATATTAATACAGCAGAAATAGATGAGACTTTAGACAAAATGACAGAAATAGGAAAAGAATTGAGAGTTGACATCGATCTGGTTCAGGAAAAGGTTGATGTTATATTCGAGGAAGCGTGCAGAAAATATGCTACACAAAGAGAAGAAATTTACCAGGAAGAAAGCAGCCACCAGTAAGCTAGACACAGGTTCTAACAAAGGCAGAGGTCATAAGCTAGGTAGAGGCCAAAAAGCTGAACTAGAAGTGGCTGAGGATCGCCTTCAAAAGATAATAGCTGCTGCAGGTGTATGCTCAAGAAGAGCTGCTGAACAGATGATATTAGAGGGTCGCGTAATCCTAAATGGTAAGCGCGTAACAAAACTTGGTGTTAAAGCAGACCCATTCACCGATGAGATCAAGGTAGACCATCAGGTCATTCATGTACCGTATAAGAAAAAATACATATACTATGTACTCAACAAACCTAGTGGGTATATAACGTCGCTATCTGACCCATTTGACAGACCTATAGTAATGAGCCTTCTACCAAGGGACCTAAAAAGACTTATTCCAGTTGGAAGATTGGATTACAACACAGAAGGCATTCTTTTGTTTACAGATGATGGAGAACTTGTACACAGATTAACTCATCCAAAATTTGGTGTTCGCAGAAGATATTTAGTAAGAACTAAAGGAATCATACCTAGGGAAAAATTAGACAAGCTAGCAGCTAGTGGAATTTTTTTAGAGGGTGTTAAACTAAAAGACATCCTTATTGATGACGTTAGATATACAGGCTCTGCTACATGGTTCCAAATAGAAATTGGTGAAGGCAGAAACAGAGAAGTAAGAAAAATAGTTCTAGCATTAGGAGCAGAAGTATCAAGGTTGAAAAGAATAGCCTACGGACCTATATATAATAGAATTCCACCTAAAGGAGCGTGCAGACCTTTAAGTTCAGAAGAAGTTTATGATCTATACAATATCGTAGGATTAGAAAAACCGGTAACAAGATGAACACTTGGAATAATTACTGGATAAGAACGGCGACTATTATTGTTCTGTTCATGGATCTTTTGGTAATGACAGCAACTACTGTTATTGCATATAATAGAGGAAATACTAATATTTCCCCAATAGTATACCTGCTCTGGTCTTCTTATTTTTTTGTAATGCTTACGTTGATCATCACACATAAAAAAGAGAACATGCATAAAGCTATCTTAAATTGTCTTTTTCTTGTCCTTTTAGGCATACCTATTGCTGGCTTAAGCATGCCAGTAAGTTTATTTATAAAGGGATTTACAAGTGTCGCGATCAAAGGAAATTTATATATAATTTTAAGTCTTTTTATCTTGTTATATCTGCTCATAAGACATGAAAGATTTACGATACTGGATGCAATAACTAAACTGACAATGTATACAAAAGAG
>JBAXWW010000020.1:0-13380 GCA_037128215.1 bacterium
TAACAGCAAAACCATCTTTTTTTATAAGCTTAAAGAGTTTCTTTAGTTCTTCTTTAGGATTAGAGAAATGTTCAATTACTTCGTTGCATGTAATTAAGTTATATTCTTCCTTTTCTATTTCAGGGAAAAAACAAGGATCATAACTATACATTTCAAAACCGTTATCACGGAATATCTGTTCCATGGCCTTAGTCGGGCCACAACCATAATCCAGACATTTTTTATCTTTATCTATAAGTTTAAAACTTGGAACAGCAAGTTCCATTAGAAAACTTTTGTAACCAAGATCACTAATATTATTTTTGTGTTTATAGTATCTGAGTTTCTTTTCTTCATCATTCATGTGTTTTTTGTGGTCCATAAAGACCAAATCACAATTACTACAGAGGAAATAATCAGTATTATTCCTATTAAAATGTTTGCTTGTTTTATCAGAAGAACAAAGAGGACAGTTCATAAATTAGAACATTCCAGTACTAAGCATCACTAATGTACAAGCAAAAATGACTACTATTCCTTGTTCCTCTGCTTTGTCCTTTAGGTCATAATTTTCAGCACCAGGATTAAAGATTATTCTTCTAGGTTTAAGATCTAAGATGTCTGAGGCAAGACTACTAGAAACACTTTCGTTTACATATACAGTAATAGTATCCACCTTGTCTTTTATATCTGAAAGATCATTGTATACAGGTAGACCATGTATCTCTTTTATCGCCTTATGCACAGGCAGAACATTATACCCTTTTTCTTTAAGTCGTTTTACCGCCATATTGGAATATCTATCTTCATTTTTTGAAGCACCAAGTACCACTACGTTCATATATCCTCCTTAACTTTTCTAAGCAATGAATACGGCAAAAGATTATCTACCACAAATATTTCATCACCATTATGAACAACGTCTACCTTAGAAAGATCCTTTTTGATTATTGGTTTAGGTATGTGTATATAAGTTACAACACCACCTGGACTCAATACTTCTAATTTATCTCCTGCAAAAATCCTATTTCTTACTTTTATAAAAGTTCCTTCTTTAGTTTTTTCAGAAAATACTGCCACAAATGTAGAATTAGAATGTGTATTATTTTCTCCCTGACTATAATCTTCTGGGCCTACACTTCCTTTCATAAAACCATATGAATAGCCCCTATTACTAACTCTGGATAAAAGATCAAAACCTTCTTCTGTTGATATTTTTTTTCCATTAAGAATGTTTCTGTATAATGACGTTACAGATGCAATGTAATGTACCGTCTTCATCCTGCCTTCTATTTTGAACGAATTTACACCAGCATTTACAAGTTCTTCTACAAAAGGAAACAAGGCAAGATCCTTATTATTAAAGAAATAAAGGCCTCTGTTATCTTCAAAAACTGGATAGTATTGTCCTTCTCTAGTTTCTTCTACAAGAGAATATTTCCATCTGCATGGATGTGTACATTCTCCACGATTCGCCTTTCTTCCAGTCATGTAATCACTTATTGCACATCTTCCTGAATAAGAAAAACAAACAGAGCCGTGAATAAAAACTTCTGTCTCAACTTTTTTGTTAAGATTTTTCTGGATATCTTTTATCTGTTCAAGAGAAAGCTCTCTGGCTAGATTAACCCTTGTTGCTCCTAGTTCTCCATAAGCAAGAATCGTTTGGTAACTCATAGTGTTGGCCTGTGTACTTATATGAATTGGTGTCTTTATTTTATTCTTTTTTAATTCACTTATAAGTCCAAGATCAGAAACTATAAAAGCGTCTGAATGCATTTCTTCAAGTTTCTTGGCCAAACTTATTATGTCTTCATACTCGTTAGAGTATGGATATATATTGAGTGTAACGTATCCTTTCTTCCCATTCTTATGTAATAACTTTAAGGCAGTATCAGCCTGATCGATGTCAAAATTTCCTGCAAAACTTCTAAGAGAGAAATCTTTCATCCCAAAATAGACAGAATCAGCTCCATAAGCAATGGCCCATTCTAATTTTTCTATGTCACCAACAGGTACTAATAATTCAGCCATTTTATCCTCTAAAAAATATCTTTTAATATTACCCCAGTATAGGAACGCTCATTGTTGATTATATCTATTGGTGTTCCTTCACAAACTATTGTACCGCCATTTTCTCCAGCATCTGGACCAAGGTCTACTATATAATCCGCATGTTTAACAAGGTCCATATTGTGTTCTATAATAACCAAGGAATTACCTTCTGCTACTAACTTTTGTAGCACTACTAAAAGTTTTTCTACTTCTCTTGGGTGTAAACCAGTAGTAGGTTCATCCATAATATATAAGACTTGTGATCTTTTTTTCTTACTGCTCTCACTTATAAGCTCCTTACATATTTTTATACGCTGAGATTCTCCTCCTGAAAGAGTAGAAGCAGGCTGTCCTACTACTAGATAATCAAGACCAACATCAATTAATAGTTTTAACATTGCTCTTAGTGGTGGAGAAGAAATAAAAAAATCGTAGGCCTCTTGAACAGTCATTTTCAAAACTTCATGGATGTTTTTACCTTTGTACGTAACGTCTAGTATCTCTTTTTTATATCTTGTTCCGGCACAAGTTTCACATCTGATGTAGATATCTGCCATAAATTGCATATCTACACTTATGTAACCCTCTCCGCTACAAACCGGGCACTGACCACTAACAACATTAAAAGAAAAATTAGATGCTGTGTACCCCCTACTTTTAGAAAGAGGTGTCTGTGCAAAAAGGCTTCTTATATGCTCAAAGCCAGAGATAAAAGTGATCGGAGTTGATCTTTGTGAACGACCTAAAGAGTCCTGATTTATCAGCATAACACCTTTAATATTATCTATGCCCTCTATACTTTCAAATTTTATTTTATGTTCTTCCATCTCTACCTGGTCATCATCCTCAAGATCAAAATATTTTTTCAATATCGGGTAAAGTGATTTTGTTATTAATGAACTCTTACCGCTACCAGAAACACCTGTAATACAAACAAATCTGTTCAGAGGTAATTTTAATGTTATGTTCTTAAGGTTATTCTCCTTAATATTCTTTAGTGTTAAAAAATGAGTTGCTGGACCTATTTTTCTTTTTGTTTCTTCGCTAAAATGTTGTCTGCTCTTTACGTAATCAGAAGTTAAGGTCTTGGCGTCCTCCATAAAAGAACCAATAGAGCCATCAAAAACAACTTCACCCCCCTTAGCCCCACTTAATGGTCCAAGTTCAATAACATGATCACAGGCTTTTATGACATCATAATCATGCTCAACTATTATAACAATATTACCGTTGTCTCTTATTTTTTTAATTATACCTGTAAGTTTATTAACATCTTTCGGGTGAAGCCCTATTGTCGGCTCATCAAGCACATAGATCGTATCAACTAAAGATGCTCCCAACTGATTAGATAAGTTTATTCTTTGAGCTTCTCCATTGGATAACGTCTTTGCCAATCTATTAAGAGTAAGATACCCTAGCCCTATCTCTATAATAAAAGATGTGCGCTGGAATAGTTGTTTCATTATCTCTTTAGACACATTAGCTTCATACCCACTAAGTTTTAGAGCACCAAGCCACTTATAAAAATCAATAACAGAAAGCTCATTTAATTCTGAGATATTTTTTTCTGCAACTTTCACATATAGAGCCTGTGGTACTAACCTTGTTCCATTACAAACCTTACAGACATTAGCACTTTTATATTTGTTTAGCAGAACCCTTATATATACCTTGTATTTTTTCCTCTCCAATTCTTTAAAAATATTATTAAAACCATAAAATCTATTTTTACCCTTACCACCACCAGTATAAAGTAAGTGATTTTCTTTTGCTGTAAGGTGGCTAAATGGTTTATTAACATCAACACCCTTTTCTCTCATAAAGTTGATCATAGAGTAAAAGAGATGTCTTAAACTCGGCTTATCGAACATCTCTATCGCACCGCTCAATAGAGACTTAGATTTATCAGGGACTAGTTTTGACTCATCAAGATTTAATGTATTACCAAAGCCTTTACATTCAGGGCAAGCACCAATAGGACTATCAAAAGAAAAGAGTCTCGGGTCTGGATCTTCAAATTTGTCTTTACAGGAAGGACACACATTATCAAATACAAAGGTTCTGTATTCCTTGTCATCCACAGAGTATATAACACACTCTCTACCACCAACAAAAGTAACTCTCTCTACTGCTTCCCATATTCTGTTTATCTCACTATCTGAAACTTTAAATCTATCATAAACAACATAATACTCTGCTGGTAACTCTATTTGTCCTTCTGTAAGATCAATAATTTCTCCATCCACCATTACTCTAACAAAACCAGACATAATAAGATCTTGTGATGAACCTTTGAATTTAAACAGAACATATATTTTTTTATCGTTATAATCCTTGGTAAGAACGTTAACAACATCTTCTACATTGTATCTTTTTACTTCTATTTTACATTTTGGACAGTAGGTCTTGCCTACTTTAGAGAACAGGAGTTTAAGATAATCATAGATCTCTGTTATGGTTGAAACGGTCCCTCTTGAACCTTTGATCCTATTACGCTGTTCTACGGCTATAGTAGGAGAAATATTCTCTATTATTTCAACATCTGGCTTATCTATTCTTTCTAAAAATTGTCTGGCGTATGAGGATAAGGATTCTATATATCTTCTTTGTCCCTCTGCATATATGGTATCAAAAACTAAGGAAGATTTCCCTGAACCGCTAGGTCCTACCACTACGGTCATCTTGTCAGATGGTATAGTAATATCTATCGATTTCAGATTATTCTGTTTAGCGCCTTTTATAATCAGATCAGCCATATTGTTAGGGCATACCAAGCCTACCCTAATATAATAGTCCACTGTCTATATGTAAATAAAAGTTTTATCCTTAATAACTATCTACGACCAACTCTGATCTTTGCCATATTATCCTTCATTTCTTTGAGTTCTTCAGCCTTGATTGCACTAATGTAATTATCTAGACCAACTCCATCAAGAAGCGGCATTGAACCTATTTCTACTAGAAGACCTTCAAACCTTTGTTTTGTTGGCGGTGGACAAGAATTGGAAGTTAATAATGTTCTTGTATATTGTAGAGCTACGTAATCACGAGCAGTAAAGTCCTTTTTATCTGATATTATGTCTAAAACTTTATTTATGGTACCTTCAAATGTATACATTTCGTTCCCTGTATACGATTCTAAAAATATTCTTGCTTCTTTTAATTTAAGACCAGCTATTCCATCATGACTAAATATTGTGAATTTATAAGCAAGTCTTTTCTGAAGAGCTGAGAGTCTTTCTGTCTGAGTATCTGAAAATTTTATATTCAAAGCCTTTATTTCAGTAAATATCTCTTCTGCTTTTATTAACTGAACTTCTTCTACTGCCATAGCTATAACTGTTTCAAAATTACCTTTTACTGCTAATATTTCATCTAAATTAGCAGAGGTTATATTCTTTGAAATAACTTGTTCATGAAGTTTTTGAGCTAATTCATCAAAATTCCTAGCACCCTGAGCTTTTACAGAGCCTGACATTACCATTATAACAATAAACAATTTTACAAAAAATTTCATTTCATCTCCTCTATCTTTTAATAAGTTTTTTTCCTACTGTTTCGATACCTTCCATTTTAGCTTTCATATCTACTAGCGAATACGTTGTTGGTGCAAGAATAGAGACTTCGCCTATTTTGTTCAGAAGACTCTGATATTTTACAACTGTTTCTTTAGGACAAGACGCATCTGCTAATATCGTTCTCAAATACTCTAGTGCCAAGTAATCACGACCACCACAATCGCGTACGTCTTTATTTGTTATTATTTTTAAAACTTCAACTACAGCAGCATCAACTGTGGTTTGTTTTGAACCTATGTATGCTTCTAAAAATTGATTCGCATCGTCTACTCTTTGTTTGTCTGAATATGACAGTTTAAATTTAACTTTCTCTGCAATTATAGTAAGTTTATCTTTCTGAGCATCTGATAATTGAGTATTGTACTCTGCCATGTATTCAAGTAAGAATTCAACACTCTCGTACCATTTAGGACTATTCGCATTATTTAAAACTTGTTCAATATCACTTATAAGCAGATCATATATATTACAACTTCCGGCTTTTACTTCACCTTTTTCATACAAACTCCAGTGATAAAAGAATGGCTCACAATCTTTAGTCAACTGATCTTCTACTACACTTTGATTTAACGTAGTAGTCTGAGCATTTATCGAACCTGAGATCATCACAAAAAGAACAACTAATTTCAAAACGACTTTCATTTAAGCACCTCAACTTATTTTTCTATCTATTACTTATATTCTTTACCATCAGAACTAAACCTTGTAGGAGTAGGAATACTAGTCCATTTATATATAGGTAATAACCTTTCGTGGGTTGGATTTTTTGGATTTTGATTGCCAAAGAGGCAATATAAAATCCTAGCCTTATCAAGAGACAATCCTTGTTTATCGACCGTAAAGACACTCAAAAACGTCGTTTTATCTTTTATTTCATCATTACTATCTATAAAACCATTAGCTCTTAATAGACCATAACAACCTGCCACGGCTGTTGATTCATCATTTTTATAGTCAGGAGATGTAACTACACCTAAATCAGTTCTATATAAATATTCAGAACCTGTTTGGCTAACTTTAAGATAATCAATCTCTTTACATCCAACACTTATTGTTAACTTAGTTTCCTGTGTTTTTAAATTAGTGCCCTGTGCACAAAGTAGTGTAGGAATAAATCCAATCAATATTAATAAGCTTTTCACAGCGTAACAATACCTCCAAGACAGAGATGGTCACAGGAGCTTAAGCAAGTTTCATGCCCAGAATAAAACATAGTTATTTTAAATAGTTCTAAGGTTAACTAATCTAGCAAGCTGTAATATTTTTATACATTAAGCTAATTTTCTAATACTAATTAACACTAGTAATTGTCTCTAAAAAATTGAGACTCGTCCGCATCTTCTACTTTAACTTCACCTTCAACCTGTTTCGGCTCAGTTCCATCTTTAAAAGGCAGATTAAATACTTTTTGAGAAAAACGAGAAGCAACTTTTCCACTTTTTCCGTCTATCTTCATAAATTTTATTCCTTCTGCTGATTCAAAGTCAGAAACCTTATGCGTCTTAACAGCTTCTTTCATGTATGGTATCCAAATAGGTATAGCTACTTCTGCACCTGTCGCACCAGACCCAAGTGTTTTAGCATTATCATCAAATCCTACCCAAACTCCAGTAACAATATTTGGTGTGTAACCAATAAACCACGCATCTGTATAGTTACTAGATGTACCAGTTTTACCTGCTACAGGAATATTTAATGCTGCACCTACTTTTGCACCAGTTCCCTTAGTCGCAGCTTCTTTTAATAGATAGTTCATTATAAAAGCTGTTTGTGGAGGAATAATATAACCAGCTGGAGGAAGATCAATTGTTGGCTTACCATTAGCATCTTCTGTTGCTTTTATTTCTGGTGTTTTATCTTCTTTAGCTTCTTTCTTTTCTTCTATCTCTTTCTTTTCGTCTATACTGTATGACAACACAGCATCAAAAGGATTTGCTGGGTCATATTGTTCAAGCACAGTTCCTTTTCTATCTTCAACCTTGTAGATAAAGAAAGGAATAACCTTTTTACCCCCAGCAGCAAAAACAGCAAAAGACTTTGTCATCTCCCATAGAGAAACAGCAGTTGAACCAAGACCCAAAGAAAGATCTTCAGGCATTTTAGATCTTATACCCATACGTTTTGCATAATCGATAACATAAGATGGTTTTATATCCTGCAAAATTTTTGTTGTTGGTATATTTCTTGAAAAAACTAGAGCATCTCTAAAGGTTGTATCACCATAAAACTGATCAGAATAGTTAGAAGGTTTCCAGGTATCATCCACACTTTCATCTCCACCATATACTATAGGTGAATCTACTATTACTGATGCTGGAGTATAACCCTTATCAAGTGCAGCAGCATAAACTATTGGTTTGAATGTTGAACCAGCCTGTCTTTTTGACTGATATGCCCTATTAAATTCACTACCTGAATAATCATATCCACCTACAAGTGAGTTTATAGACCCATCGGCCACATTAAATGAGAGTAGTGATGCTTCCACAAGTGGTATTTGTTCAATAGAAAAGAAACCAGGTCGCAAGATAGAAACATAGATAACATCACCACGACTAAGAGTTGTAGAGTTAACCTTTCCTCCTGGAAAGACCCAAGAGTATCCTTCTTTTTTAATTACGCCCGGAGTATTACCAACCGTTATTTTTATTTCTTGAGCTTTCTCATTTATAGCTAGAACTATAGCTTTATAGTCCTTACCTTTATCTAGAGGAGTTGCTTGTTTGCTTATATCATCTTTTGTTGTGTCTTGTTTGGATTCTACGGCGAACATTTTATTTCTTATCTTGAATTGCTGCCACTGTTCTGGAAAAAAGATATAATCTCTGACGGATTCTAATATCTCTTTATGAATCTTTACCATTTCTTTTTTTATAGCTTCGTCATTAGAAAGATGGGCTATAGCTCCTCTAAAACCCTGCTTTTTGTCTAAATTCTTTAGACCCTGTTTTATGGATTCCTGTGCTATCTTTTGAAGTGTAGAATCAAGGGTTGTATAAACTTTAAGTCCTTCATCCAAGACTTTGTCTGGGCCATATTTTGCAAAAAGATAACGTCTAACAAATTCGGTAAAGTATGGAGCATTCTCTAAATTTATATCTACGTTCTTATAAAGTTTTAATCTCTCGTTAGCAGCCTTCTCTGCTGAATCCTTAGTTATGTATCCATTCTCTACCATTCTGGAAAGAACATACATCTGCCTTTCTTTTGCCATGTCTGGATTAGTGTATGGAGACCATTTTGATGGAGCCTGTGGAAGTCCTGCAAGCAATGCTGACTCTGCAAGTGTTAACTGACTTACATCCTTATTAAAATAAAGACGTGCGGCAGACTGTATACCGTATGCATTGTGTCCCAAATATATCTGGTTCAAATATAGAAAAAGTATTTCTGATTTACTTAAATGGCTTTCTATTTTACTGGCAAGGATAGCTTCTTTTACTTTTCTGGATATTTTCTTTTCAGAAGTTAAAAGTAAGCTTTTTGCAACCTGCTGAGTTATGGTACTACCACCCTGAGAAAACTTCCCGCTCTTAAAGTTTGCGATCATCGCCCTTAATATGCCTGTAAAATCCAAGCCTTTATGTTCAAAAAATCTGCTGTCTTCTGAAGCAACAAAAGCCTGTATAACCATTGTTGGTATTTTATTGTAAGGAGTTATCTCTCTTTTCTCTCTATAAAACTCTCCAACCATCACACTATTTTTATCCAAGACCTGTGTTATTACCTTTGGATTATAATCGCCAACCTCTATTATCCTTGGAAGGCTCCTTGAATAATGAAGGTATAAACCCATTCCTATAAGAGCAGAAAAAACACAGATAAAGACGAATGAAAGTATAAAAAATTTAAAAGCTAAAAATAGTTTTTTCAAGGATATCACTCTCCTATTTCTTTAGATATCAACTCTACGGTTACATTTTTTAAGGCTTCTAATTCTTTTTCTATATTTCCTGTTCCAGCACCTTGAGCAAACACTGGAGAACCTCCGCCTTTTATGTTTACGTGACCTGAAAGTTTATTCATTATGTCCGTAGCTTTTATTTTTTGTGCTATCGCTTTTGGAACAGACACAACCAACGATGTTGAATCACTAGCATTATTATAAGAAAACAAAACTACAATGTTCTTATCTTTCTTTGTTTTTATGTATTCAACACTTTCCCTAAGGACTTTTCCATCCATACTGTCTAGCTTGTTGTAAATCAACCTATCATCAGAACCTTTGATCAAATTATCAACAGCATCTTTGACAGAACCTGATTTTATCTTATCTATTTCTTTTCTAAGGATCTTGTTTTCTTCAAAGAGACCAAAGATCTTATCAACGAATTCACCCCTGGTGGACTTTGTCTCTTTTATAAGTACCTGTACAATGACTGAATCCTCTTTTAATACATTATATGCTTCAAAAGAACTAGCAGCTTCTATTCTTCTTAGTCCAGAGCCAATACTGAATTCACTGTTTATCTTAAAAAGACCTATCTCCGAAGTATTACTGACATGCGTACCACCACAAAGCTCAGTGCTATAATCTCCAACATGAACAACCCTTACTTTTTCATCATATTTTTCATCAAATAATGCAATTGCACCACTCTTAACGGCGTCATTATAATCCATGACATTTGTTACCACATTATCTGAAGCAAGGATCAGTTCATTAAACTCACTCTCTATTTTGTTTAATAATTCCTGAGGTATAGTTTCATTATGAGTAAAATCAAACCTAAATAGATCATCACTAACGCTAGAACCTGCCTGTCTTTCATAAACATCAAGATGCTTACTTAATTGATAATGAAGGACGTGTGTCGCTGTATGATTTCTTTGTATCAGTTTCCTTCGTCGTACAGAGATCTGTAAATCATATTCTTTTCCAGTTTCTATTTTAGACTTTGCTGTTACAAAGTGCAAAAAAACACCGCTCAATGGTTTAATAACACCTGTTACTTCAGCAATAGGATCATTTTCATTATTTATGAATCCATAATCACAAGCTTGTCCGCCTGATTCTGCATAGAACGGCGTTTTATCAAATATCAATAAAGCATTCTCCCCTGAAGAGACACTGTTAACAAATTTATCGTCTTTTAATATATACAAGCACTTTGCCTTTGAAGACGTAGACTCATATCCAATAAATGTTGTAGAAGGGATATGTTTTGCTTTTATTTCTTCGCTTAACAAGGCCTGGTTAACCATAGCGTCTTTCTTTTGAGCAAAAGATGAACCTTTCCTTGCCATTTCTTTTTGTTTTTCCATTTCTACAGAAAAAGTTTTACTATCTACTCTGACACCTCTTTCTTTACAAATCATCTCTGTAAGATCCAAGGGGAAGCCATAGGTGTCGTATAGTTTAAAAGCAAGTTCCCCTTTAAGGACTTTTTCTTTTCCAAGTGTGGAAATTTCTTTTTCCAGCATCAACAATCCCTTATCAAGGGTCTCAAAGAATTTTTCTTCTTCTGTCTTTAATATTTTTTGTATATCTGCCTTTTTGTTTGTAAGCTCAGGGTATGCATCGCTCATTAGCTCTATGACTTTTGCTATTTTCTTATGAAGGAATGGAGCCTCAAAACCTAAGATCTGACCATGTCTGACAGCTCTTCTTATTATTCTTCTTAGAACATAACCAGCTCCGTCATTAGACGGAAGACAACCATCACTTATTAAAAAAGCTATACTCCTAAGATGATCTGCTATCGCATTGTATGAACTCTCTACTTTTTTATCTGAAAGATGAACAGATGCATTTTTTTCTATTTCTTTTTTAAGTTCTTTAAAAAGATCTATGTCGTAGTTACTGGCAACACCCTGCATAACAGCAGTAAGACGCTCAAGACCAGCACCAGTATCTATGCTTGGTTTTGGAAGTTTTGTCATTTTTCCAGTTTCATCTTTATTGAACTGCATAAAAACAAGGTTCCATATTTCTACGAACCTGTCACAATCACAACCAACGGTACACTCTGGTTTTCCACAGCCATGTTCTACGCCATGATCATAATAAATCTCTGAGCACGGGCCACATGGACCAGTTTCTCCCATAGACCAGAAGTTATCCTTTTCACCCATTCTGAATATTTTTTCTTTGGGTACATTAATATCCTTTAGCCAGATATCGTACGCTTCATCATCATCGTTAAAAACAGTTATATATAGTTTATCTTTAGATATTTTATATTGATTAGTTAGAAGGTCCCATGAATAAAAAATTGCTTCTTTTTTAAAATAATCTCCAAAAGAAAAGTTTCCAAGCATCTCAAAAAAAGTATGATGTCTGTATGTATATCCAACATTCTCTAGATCATTATGTTTTCCACCGGCTCTAACACATTTCTGACAAGAACATGCTCTTTTATAATTTCTAGTATCGGCTCCAATAAAAACATCCTTAAATTGGTTCATTCCTGCATTGGTAAATAATAAGGTAGGATCTTTCCTGGGCACAAGGCCTGAACTTGGAACGACAGTGTGACCTTTATCTTCAAAATATTTTAGAAAGAGCTTACGTACGTCTTCAATCTTCACCCTCTAAACCTCCCAAACCATAACTTTTAAGAACTGACCTAATGATTTCAATCGTAAAACCCCTTCTCATAAGAAAATCTATCGCTCTTTTTTGTCCTTTAGGGTCTTGCAAGTTGAATTTCTTCTTGTTTAAAAGGTATCTTATATTCTCTGTTTCTTCATTTTCAAGGGAAATCGTAGCGCCTAAAGTCTTGGCTGTTGATTCCTCAACACCCCTCGCTATAAGACGTCTTATTATCTCGTACTTTCCAAACTTTTTACGCTTTAGTTCCTCTATATACAAAGAGGCGTGGTCTATATCGTTAAGATAGCCACGCCTCTCAAAATCATTCAGTACCTGTATCACTAGCTCTTCTGAATAGCCCTTCTTTATAAGCTTATTCTCGAGTTCTTTTTTAAAATGCGGTCGCCTTGCTAATAGGTCTGCCGCTTTATTTGCTATAATCGAAAGTTCTTCCACGATTAATTTGTTTTAGCTTCCTCGTGGGTATGACCTTTCTTACCAGTTGTCTTAGTAGCTTTATCTTCTTTGCCTACATTAATTGTAGTCTCAAGTACTTTTGGTCCATTATTAGGATTTATGCCGTAGTGTATAAGTACTTTCTTTTCTATTTCATTAACAAGTTCTGGATGATCTCTAAAATAAGACATCGCATTTTCTCTTCCCTGTCCTATCTTTTCTCCATTGTAAGCAAACCATGCTCCACTCTTGTCTATAAGGTTAGCATTAACACCTGCATCGATAAGTTCACCAAGTCTGGATATTCCCTGTCCAAATATAATGTCAAATTCAACTTCTTTAAATGGAGCAGCTAATTTGTTCTTAACAACTTTAACTTTTGTTCTGTTACCGATTACATTCTCTCCATCTTTTATTGCAGCTATTCTTCTTATATCTAATCTTACTGAAGAGTAGAATTTAAGAGCATTACCGCCAGTCGTTGTTTCTGGATTACCGAACATGATGCCTATTTTCATTCTTATCTGGTTGATAAAAACAACTATACATTTTGAACGACTAATACTTCCTGTAAGCTTTCTAAGAGCCTGAGACATTAATCTTGCCTGAAGACCCATGTGTGAATCACCCATTTCACCTTCTATTTCTGCCTTAGGAACAAGAGCAGCAACAGAATCCACTACCAATATATCTACCGCACCAGAGCGGACCAATGTATCAGTAATTTCTAATGCCTGTTCTCCACTGTCTGGCTGAGAGATAAGAACGTTCTCTGTA
>JBAXWW010000021.1:0-13147 GCA_037128215.1 bacterium
ATGGTTATTACGTTGAACAGCATGTGCTTGGAGAGGGCATTGTGGGCGATAAGGGTAGTTCTTCTTTTGATCTTGTAGCTAAGGCTAATGATTATAAATTTGATGGAAGTGTTATTAATTGTTCTTTAAGTGGGCTTCTTAATTTCTTGTCAGAAGGGAAACCTGTTATAGCCAGAATATTAAATGATGCTGGAAATAGTGGTCATTTTGTTGTTGTTACTGGATATGATCAATCTCTTGGCCTAATATATATAAACGATCCAGATCAACCGTATAGAAAGTCTGTGTATATTGATAAATTTGAGAGTCTGTGGAACATAACTAGTCTTGGCGATAATAACAATAGCTCTAATCTTCTTGTCTTGGTTTATCCGACTGCTAGTATAGCGACTCTGGCACTCTAGACGATATTTCTCATGAATTTCTCTGAGGCTATTGCATCTTTTGAACTATGTTCTTTTTTTCTTAGTTTTCTTCTTTCATATTCTTGAGGAAAAATAGGTGGAAGGTTTTTTGTATCTAACTGAGAGGTATTTGTCTTACTATCTGAGCAGATAGCAAAACATTCAAAACATATAACGTCGCCATTATCGGCCCTATATACATCAAAACTTTCACAATATGGACATTGATACTTCATATTGCCTCCATTTTAACACAATTCTTCTGGTTGCTTTTATTCTTTTTTTTAAATAACTTAAAGGGTAGATGTTAAAGATAGTAAATACCTCTTTTAGCTATGGTTCTCTGTCTCCTTATATAATAAGGGATTGCTCTGCTGAGTTTGAGTCTCCAGGGGTTTCTTTGATCTCTGGTTCAAATGGTTGTGGTAAGTCAACATTAATGGATATTATGACAGGATTTAAAAGTCCACATGCTGGAAATGTTTTTATAAATAATGTAAATGTCTATTCCAGCCAAAAGAGTGTTTCTACTTTAAGGAAAATAATATCCTATATGCCGTCATCTTTAAGGATGCCTTTGTATCTTGATGTGTCTTACTTGCTTAATCTATGGATGGGGAATCTATATAAGAGTGAATTGATTACAATGTTAAAATTATCTCCTTTTATGGATCATAAGTATTATAGCCTCTCTGATG
The DNA here is from genome assembly GCA_037128215.1 of bacterium. GTDB lineage: Bacteria > Bdellovibrionota > JAFGOL01 > JAFGOL01 > JAFGOL01 > JAPLFT01. Next base: position 1,103 of record JBAXWW010000021.1, read on the forward strand.
GTTACAGGAATAGGGTGCATCTTGCAATAGCTCTGTCCCGTGGCTCATTTGTGTTTTTGGATGAGCCGCTTAAAAGTCAGGATGAAGACCTAAAAAAAATATTTTCAGATATAATCACAATGTCCTCTAAAGGCAGGACGTTCATAATTACTACTCCAGACAATATTGATGGGTTAAAACATAGTAAGAAGCTTGTGTTGAGCAGGGGTGTTCTAAGTGAAGCTTAGCAGAGAATTAAAGGAATTCTTTTCAAACCCAGCTTTTTATATAATCGCCGGTATTTTTTTAGCTCTATCTGGTTATAAATTCTACTCGCTTATAATCTCGTATATGAATTTTATGAGTATCTATCCAGAGCATATGTTCGGAGGAGAGATAAGTGCTCTTCTTGGCATTAGTGTTAATAATTTTATATTACCAAGACTTTTTGAATTCTACTCTTATTTGATATTAGTGGCTGTACCTGTGTTAAGCACTGGGATAGGTTATGAAAGGTCTATGGGTTTGGATAAAATAGAATTGATGGTAAGTAATGTTACAGAGCTTAAGTTCATTATAAGGAAAATATTATCTACTACTTTGTTAATGCTTGTAATCCTTTTGCCAACATTAATGTATCCAATGATGTTGTCTCTTTTTAGCAATGTAGATTATGGGATAGTAGCTAGTTCATATATAGGGATCATCTTATTGACCTTTATATCAAGTTGTATTGTTACTCCTTTTGGCGTGTTAAAAATGCCTATAGCAGTCTCTATTTTTCTGAATGTAGTTATCCTTACTTTGGCTTATATCTATATGATAGACGGCCTTTTCTCGTCTTTTTTATATGGCTCAATAAAGATATCTTCTATCCTTTTTGTTATCATTAGCTCTGTTTCTATAATATGGTTTTCCTCAAAAATTTATCAATCAACGAGGATATTTAAATGAGAAGAACTATTTTTATTATTGGGATCTTAATAGCAGTCTTTTTATTTCTTTCTATAATAATAGTTCCAGAATATAGGTTAGTAATTGTTCCAGTCACGATACTTTATGTCCTTGTGTTGGCTTTTATATTAAGACTCACTATGAAACAATATTTTGTTAATGCTTTTCATGTAATATTTTGCAGAAGAAGTAAATTCTTGTTTTTGTCTTTTATAGCTCTTTTTGTTATTATTAGCGTTTCTATTTTTGTTTTACAGTCTGGAGCTGTTTCTAGAGTTAGCTTTGATGTAAGCAAAGAAAAAATACTTAGCTTGTCTTCTGAGACCAAGGAATATTTGTCTAAACTGGATTCTCCTATAGAAGTTATACATATAAGAGCTGTTTCAGAAAGTGATGATAGAAGCCTGTTTAACGGCCTTTTAAGTAATTTTTCAAGTTATACTAATAATATAAGTTATAGGTCTCTACACCCAATAATAGACGGTAACGAATATAATGAGTTAAAAAAGAAGATCCCTACTGTTTCTCCAGGTAACGTCATAGTTATTTCTACACACAATATAGCAACCGCTGAAAAGGTAAGAGAATACGATATTATTTCTGCAATATATAGGGCAAGAGCAGGTAGGAGTAATGTTTGTGTTTCTGTTGGTCATGGAGAACCAGGCCTAAATGATTTTACGGAAAAAGGTGGAGCCATAATATCCAGCATCTTAGATGACAGAGGTATTAATCTTTTTGCGGTAACAATAAATAAAATAAATGACTGTAAGGTTTTCACAATCTTTGAACCTTCTTCTGATTTTACTGATACGGAAATAGAATCTATAAAAAATTATAGAGGTTATTTAGTTGTAATAGGTGGCATGGGTCTTTCTTCTGTGCAAAAAATATTAAGTTTAAAAGGTTTTTCTGTAATGGAAAACATAGAACCAGATTTTAGTAAAGGAGCCTTAAGAGAATATGATGGTGGATTAATAGTCGACAAATTTTCTGATCACCCATTGGTTTCTACTGTAAGAGGTTCTGTTGTTATTGAGTCTGCTAGTCAGATCCATTGTGATAAATGTAGTGTGTATGCAGGTGTTTCTTCTTCTGAAAAAACTACTAGGTATGTTATGGTGGGTGGTACAAATACGATTGCTTTTTCTGGTAAGGGTTTGGTGTATAATTTTTTTATGAGGTTCAAGGGTAATTCTGAATTATTTTTGAATATGCTTAGCTTTGGTTTATGGCCAGATTATCCTGTTTCTAAGACGATGATCAATCTATCTGCTCCACAATTTTTTGCCATATCTCCAAAGTATTTACAAATAATTTTTGCTATAAGTGTCGTTATCTTTCCATTAATCATTCTTTTATTGAGTATATATTGTTTCCGCCAGAACCTTTCTAGCAAAGACTAAGAACAATGCGTCATTATTGTTATATGTGTCTAATAAAAAAATATTGATAAAATATTTTTTATGAGTGATATTGTTTGAACTAGAGAGTTATTTTTTAAGGAGGGTTTATGAAGAAGTTTTGCTTGATGCTTTTGAGTGTGGCTCTTCTTTCAGCTCCGTTGTTTGCTGAAGATGCTACCGATCTTAAAGTATCTCCTTGGTTGAGATACAAACTTACAACAGATTTTGTAAGTAATCAGACTTGGCACGATTTTGATCTTTCTGGTGTAACCATCCAGAAAAAGGTAACAGACAACTTGAGCGCTACTGTTACTCCTGGTTTCGAAAGAAAGGCAGCTCTAGACGGCGTTACACCTACTGGTAACGACACTCTTTCTTTTGCCATGATTGAAGCTTATTTTTCTATCAATGATCTAACAAAAAATTATGGCGATTATGGTATTGAACTTGTAGCTGGACAATTTATTACTCCATTCTACATGATAGAACAATCTTATCAGCCATTCCATTTTATTATGAGTCCTTTAGATTATAAAATGATGCCTAACAATTATTCTGAGCTAGGCGTAATGGTTAACAAAAGCTTCCTAGACGGTGCTATCCATTCTTATTTTGGATATATTTCAGGAACAGGTATGTGGAACGGAATGCTTTCTACTGCTAATGATCATCCAAATTCAGGTGGAGTATTATTTACAACAAAATTTGCTCCATTCAAAAAACTAAATGACGCAGTAAAAGATCTTACTCTTACTTTTAACTTGAAATCAATTTTCGACGTTAAATCAAGAAGCAGCTACAATTTCTTATTGGGTTACAAATATCAATTTTTAGCAGCATCTTTGGAATACTTAAAGACATACAGTGCTGTAAGATTAACAGACATATCAGCTCTTAGCTTTGGCTTAAGTGCTGATGTTTGTGGACCTTTACAGGCTCTAGCTAGATGGGATTATTCAGATGATAAGAGTGCTGCAAATGTGTTTGCTCATGACTTCCTCGTTGGCGTTAATGCTAAGTGGTTTGATGGTAAATTACAGACAGCTCTTACTTATGATCAGGACTATAACCCACAGACAAAGACAAATATTGCTAAGAGAGTTATGCTATCGACTCAGTTAGCTATTAATTAGTATTCTTAGGTTTTTTGTGATAAAAAGGGCGCTTCGGATTTCCGAAGCGCCCTTTGCACTTAACAGAATAAGGAGTCTTGTATAAACATGTTTAAGAATATCTTTTCTGGCCTTTCCAATTTTAGCTATAATCTCAAGAAATCTACGATGTTGAATAAACACACACCTAGTGAAAATAGATATGCAGCTTATGAATATTTTCAGGACAAGATATCTAAAGCACAAAAAGAGAATAAAAGTGATGAATTTAATAGTTTGGTTGAACTTTTTTTATCTAGATTTAATATAGCGATCTCTAACAGTATAAAAGACGATGAAGAAAAAAGATATATAAAGTCATACTTAGATTCTTTGGGTGAGTCGGTGGTAGAGCCAGTAAAAAACTTTATAAATAAAAATCACATAATCGCATATCCAATAGAGATACTTGATTCAATAATCGGTAAAGAAAAGACCTTAGATTTCTTAAATACAGTTCTTACGACTGAGGATACTCTTTTTGATGATCCACTTGTAGAAAAAAGAATAGAGATATTAAAACAATTTGCTGGATCAACGTATCACGATGTCCTATCAAAGGCACTTGTGTTCTTGAATGACTCTGATGACAGGCTCGTTATTGCTTCTATCCGTTTTATAAGGGATTATATCTTTGCTGAAGGTAAGGAAATGGATAAAGTTGCAGAGTTGATGGCTCTTAAGTTTGTAGATCCAGAAACTAGTGCAAGAATAAGAATAGAACTTTTAAATGTATTTATAGAACAGGATTGGAAAGTTTCTGGTGTAAGAAAACAATTCGAAGAACTACTCTCTGAAGGTTATTATATTAATACACAGGGCTTTGTTCGTGTTATTCAAAAAGCTGTTATTAGTTAAAATACATAAAACCCATTGAGAAAAGAACTATATTAGAAAGTGTCCAGCGTGTTTTTACGCCTGTATATGTAACACTTATTGGTATAGCGTATTGGCCTTTGTCACCCCATTTTATTGCTTGCCACGTTACACCTGCTTTCCAGTCAAATCCAGCATTAGTTTCTGTAACTATGGCTGATATAATATTTGTATTTGCTGTTACTATACCTACTCCCATACCTGCAAAAATTGAAAAATCATCTGTAAGAAAACATTCTGGACCGATAGAAAAAGTACTTACTACTGGGTATGTCCTGCCTTTTATATTAAATCCTGTATCTGCAGAAAAGATCATCATTAATTTATCTCCTGCTTTAAAACCAACTCTAAGTTCTCCACTAAGGAAAGGGTAATTGTCTAACTCTACGCTGTTAGTGTAAAAGCCGCCGATGCCTATATATGGTGCTATATAAAAAGTAAAATTCTTGTTTATAGAAGTAGCTTCTGCTGGAGTATCTTTTTTAGTAGAAGGATTATCCGTTAAAGCCCCATCCTGCTTAGCTGAGGGGGCTGGTGTCATAATAATGTCTGCTTTTTTTTCTACGCTTTGAGTTGTGTTGGTTTGTGCTACAACGTCGGTAAATGATATTAATACTAACAAAAGGCTTATGATAATATTCATTGGTGGCCTCCAGACGACAAAATAATTATTTCTTGTCTATTTTAATATTCTATCGTTAAATATTTTACAATAGAAAATGAGCTAATTGGGTGAGGAGGGTATATGCGTAAGCTTTTGCTTATATTTGTCTTAGTCTTTTCAAGTACTTTGTTTGCGGAAGATACATTCTTTAACTTTTCTATAGGTCCAGACATAATGGTTAAAAAGGCTCCTTCTGGTTATGATAGCACCAGATTTAGGATGGAAGCAGAACTTGGAGAGAGGTATTTTGGTTTTGTAATACAACCATCTTTTGGTAATGATGCCTTTGCGTTGTTCTTTGGTCCAAGATTAATGTTACCTTTTCAAGTTGGAAGTCGTCCAATATTTATAATACCAGATCTTACCGTTGGGGCTGATTTTGGTTTTGCACAGGAGACTGTTGGTCTTGCCTTTGATTTTAAACTTGGTTTTAGGACTTTCTATGAGTTTGCTCCTGGAATGGCAATATCCTTTAGACCTTTTGGAGTATGCTTAAGGCCTGTCAATGTGTGGTTTGGTAACGCTCCTAATCAGGTACAGATAGCAGTGACTTATGAAATGAACGTAGGATTTACATATTTCTTCTAAGCTTGTAATAATTTTTTATGGATAGATACCCTATAAACAGTACTAATCCTCATAGTCGCTATATTAATAAGGCAGTGGCTTTTTTAAAAGCGGGAGAGCTTCTTGCCTATCCCACAGATGTGAATTACGGGATTTGTTGTTTCTTGTCCTCCTCATTAGGAGTTAAAAATTTAAATAATATAACTAATAAAATCTCTAAAAATAAATTGAATACAATTATCTGTAACGATTTTAGTCAAATAAGCGAATATGCCGTTATGTCCAACGACGTGTTTAAACTAATGAAAAAGATACTCCCAGGACCTTATACAGTTATATTGGAAGCAAAGAATCTTGTCCCAAAAATATCCCAGACGAAAAGAAAAACAATAGGTGTAAGATTAATAAATACTCCAATAGTAAATGCTTTGCTTGAAGAGATAGATGCTCCTCTTATGAATTTTACTGCTTTGTCTTATGACAAGGAAATAGTAGTTGAAGATCCATTTCAAATAGAAAAAAAATATGCCAATAGTGTCTCGATACTTTTGGATATTGGAGAATTTCCTACTCGTAATACAACAGTAATAGATTGCTCTGTAGATGGTGAACCTATAGTAATAAGACAAGGAGCAGGGGATTATTTTGCGTCGTTTATTAATAACCAGCCGTCTTTATAGTTTATTATTAGTTCTTTTCCTTTTATGTAATCAAGTCCAAGTTTGAAATCATAATAGCCTTGTCCAAAATCTTTTACTGTTGCCTGTGTCTTAAAATATGGTCTATCAGTGGGAGTGACCACTATTTCTGTCTTTTCTATGATGTTTTCTTCGGGTCTGTCCTTTGATCCTGCTATTTTTATGGTCTTCAAACCAAGTTGCTTTACAAGTTTAGATGAGATTTGTGGCTCATTAGTATCAAAAGAGATAGTTGTTTTAGCGATACTTCCATTAACATTTAATTCAAATACTGGAATTCCATTTACCAGATCAAATAATAAAGATCTCTGAGGAATCTCTTTTCCTGGTTCAGGTTTAGATAAAGAGAAGATCCTTTTCTTGTCATTTATTGATATCATCGACTTGGATATGATATTCTTGCCTATTACTCCAGGTATCTTGTAGTCTATCTTTAAATTTGGATTCCTTACTATCTCTACACCTGGATCGAGTATTAAGTTCTTTCCTATGTTCATTTTGTCGACTGGATATATATAGTTTTTTTGTTTTTGAGGAAAATTCTGTATATAAAAATTATAGTCAAGATATGAGTTTTCTGACGTTGGATTTATATACATCTTTGTGTTTACTGCAGTGTTTAGAGTTACAGGCACGAATAATCCGATTCCATTGGTGTAATAAGAAACAGTTTCATCTTTGCTTGTAAGATCAGGAAAAGAGACATTAGCTTTTGTATATTTTTCTTTAAGAGCTAGCCTCCTTTTATATTCTCCTGTCATTACTTCAGCGACTTTTTGTCCTTCTTTGCCAGTTACATATTCATATTTAAATTCTCTTATTTCTTCATAGATTTCTCTTGTGTCTTCCGTTAGGTAAAGAGATATCTTTTCTGTTCCTGTTCCCTCCATGTTTCCACTAAGTACAACATCCTTTCTTGAGTCTACTCTAATCAGTTTAATATCTTTATCTTTGACTTTTCTTTCTTCAAGTTCAGATATTTTGTTTATAGAAATTTTGTTAAAATAAACATTAGCGAAAGGATTATTCTCGCTCTCTGAGACTCTGTAAATAGTATCACACTCAACTTCTTTAATAGGAACCGGGTTTCCAGAGGAAGAACCCTCTACTTGTCCTACGGGATAGAATGGATAATCTACAATCACTGGTAGTTTTAATGGAGCCTTTGCTACAAGTTCAAGAAGGTCCTTGTTTTTTTCTGATACTACTACGTTGTATGCTATATAACCTGCAGAATCAAAAGAGATAGGATACACTATGCTCTTGAAAGAATTGGTAAAATGTTTTGCTTTTGTTTCATTTCTTTTAGGCCATTTTGTTACTGATATATTGTTGTCATATGTATAAATCGTGTCTTTTTGCAATTTTAGTGAGATAGGAACCTTTCCTGAACAAGGACTTGAAAATCCTAAAGAATGAGATAATACAATAAACAGCAAAATATTTATCATAATACAATATTATTGCTTTGAGGTGATAAGTCAATGTCTGAAGAAATAAACGATATTAATGATAGCTTTCATGAAGAAAAAATCTTGGCGCAGACTGATAAGGTCCTCCCACTTACACTGCCGGTAGTGCACCTTAACAATACTCCTGTATTTCCAGGTCTTGTTGCTCCGATAATATTGCCACAAGGCCCATTGGTTAAGGCTGTAGAGATAGCAATGAGCCAGACAGGCTATGTCTCTCTATTAATGGTTAAGGGAGATAAAAACAATAACCCTGGCATACATGATCTTTATTCAGTGGGTGTTACAGCAAAGATATTAAAGAAGATAAATATGTCTGAGGGAGGTACAAGTATCCTGCTTCAGGGAGTAAGAAGGTTCAAGGTAGTAAAATTCATAAAAGATACTCCATTCCTTGTAGCTAAGGTCGAATATATAGAAGACGTTGTAAGAAAAGATATGGAAATGGATGCTCTTGTTAGAGCTGTAAGGGCTTCTGTTAAATCTTTATCTCAGAATAATCCTGTTTTTAGTGATGAGTTGAGGTTTGCTATGATGAACATGCCTTCCCAGGGCATGATGGCAGATCTTATAGTCTCGACACTTGGACTCGAGCCAGAATTATCTCAAAAATATCTTGAAGTGGTTGACGTAAAAGAAAGATTTAGGATGCTCTTGTCTTATCTCAAGAAAGAACAAGATGTCAGTGACCTTCAAAGTAAGATAACAAAGCAGGTAAACGATAAAATTACTGCTCTACAGAGAGAATATTTTCTAAAAGAGCAGATGAAAGTTATAAAAAAAGAACTTGGGCTTGAGCAGGATGAAAAATCATTAGATATAAACAAGCTTAGGGATAAGTTTGCCTCCAGCGGGATAAATGAAGAAGGTACAAAGGTTGTAGAAGAGGAGTTGGAAAAACTCTCTATGGTCCCAGAGACTTCACCCGAGTATTCTGTTACTAGAAATTATATCGATTGGCTTGTTAGTCTGCCATGGAAGAGGGAGAGCAAGGAACAGCTTGATATAAAGAAGGCCAAAAAGATACTGGATAAACATCACTATGGTCTGGAAAAGGTGAAAACAAGGATACTTGAGTACCTTGCTGTTAGAAAATTGAATCAAAAATATGAAGGGAATATTTTATTGTTTATTGGTCCTCCTGGTGTTGGCAAAACATCTTTGGGGCTTGCCATTGCCGAAGCTATGGGTAGAAAATTCTATAGATTTAGTCTTGGTGGAATGAGGGATGAGGCAGAAATAAAAGGACACAGAAGAACATACATAGGGGCTCTTCCGGGTAAGATAATGCAGGGCATAAGAAGGGTTGATAGCAAGAATCCTGTAATAATGTTGGATGAAGTTGATAAGCTTGGCGTAAGTTTTCAGGGTGATCCAGCTTCTGCCTTGCTTGAAGTTCTAGATTCTGAGCAGAATTTTAATTTTGTTGATCATTATATTGATGTTGGTTTTGATCTATCTCAGGTCTTATTTATTTGTACTGCAAATAGTACAGACACAATTCCTCCAGCACTATTCGACAGGCTCGAACTTATAGAATTTCCAGGTTACATTATGGATGAAAAACTCTTGATAGCAGATAAACATCTTGTACCAAAACTTCTAAAGAAACATGGCATAAAACATAATCAATTTTCTATTTCAAAGGACGGAATTAAGTCGATAATCAATAAATACGCAAGAGATCCTGGTATAAGACTTTTAGAGAAACAATTATCTACTCTAATGAGAAAAATTGCCATGAAGATATCTGAGGGCAAGAAAAATGGTCTATCTTTTAAGCCTAATAATATAGAAAAATATCTGGGTTCACCTCATTTTACGGATGAACATCAGAGGCGAATAGATACCCCTGGTGTTGTAACAGGATTGGCATGGACAGCTTATGGTGGAGACATTCTTTTTGTTGAGTCTACCAATATAAAGGGAAAACCAGATTTCAAATATACCGGCCAGCTAGGTGGTGTTATGAAAGAATCAGCCATGATCGCTTATACATATGCAAGAAAATGGGTATTGGCGAATGACCATAGAAACAAATTTTTTGCATCTAATGAAGTTCATCTTCATATCCCGGCTGGTGCTATTCCAAAAGATGGTCCTTCTGCCGGTGTGACTATGTGTACTTCTCTTATAAGCCTTGCTTTGGGTAAGAAGGCTCCTTCAGATCTTGCTATGACAGGAGAGCTGAGTATAATCGGTAAGGTACTGCCTGTAGGTGGTATAAAAGAGAAATTAATTGCCGCTGTTAGATCTGGAATAAAAGAAATAATTCTTCCTTATGAAAATAAAAAGGACATGAAAGAAATTCCAGAAAACATAAAGAGCAAACTAAAATTCTATTTTGTAAAAGAGATGAGTGAAGTTGTTAAATTTTGTAAGTTGAAAAACAGATAAGCCAGAACTTATCAGTACTGGCTTATCTGTTTTTTTTTATATCTATTTTATTTAAGTTTTTTAATAACACCTGTTGCAACTAGTGCATCATGAATTGCTATTTTTGTTGCAATATCAGTGTTGTCATTAAAAAATATAAACTTTATGTATACATCCTTATATATATTATCTAATTGCTGAGTGGCACTATCTCCACATGTGTTTTTAATTAGGTTAACCATGTTTACTGTCATGTTCTCAACGATATCTTTTCTTAAATAAATCATAGGTATTTGTACCTTGTCTTTATTATAGACTTTTGTTTGCATTAGTTTTGGACATCCAACCGTTATGAATGTCTCCATTCTTTTGTATGCATCTGAACAAAAAGTTACGTTGGTTATATACTCAAAGGTCTCTGAAAATAATGGAAATAGTTCAGGCATATCTGTTGCATTAAGTAAAACTTTTGCTTCCTGCTTGGCCTCGTTAACTTTTCCAGCTATCAAGTAATTTTTTAAATTATTTCTTAAAGTATATAATTCATTTGCCAATTCCATGGAACTGGCTAATAGCTCTGGTGTAATAGCTTTAGCTAATTTGTTTTCTGGATGATTAAATAGGAATTCTGTGGCAATTTTTAGATAATAATCATTAGGATCATAATTAGAATCATACTTGTCAATTTCTTGTGCAAACAATCCAAAAGAAAAACTAACACCTATCATAAACATAAATAATCTAGTTTTCATAAAAAAGCCCCCATAAATAATTATGATACTTTAAATGCAAAAAGTGAGCCAGTAAAAAAAGCAGTAATTACAGCTAATTAAACAGATTGATTCATCAGAAACTGTTTAAACTTTATATAGATACTATAAATTGGTATTAATTTAATTCGAAGTGCTTACAAAAACTAAAGCGAGGAACATGTCCCTCGCTTAATTTCATAATATAAAAATAACTTGTTCGATCCATTGGATAATCATAAGAACATCTATTCTGCTCTTCGTGAAAATGGGCACAGTCAGAACACTTGTACCTGAAGTTATATTTTTTTACTTCAGCCTTGAAGTCATCAGAAAACGGAAAATCCATTTAATTACAGCTTTGTGTAATACTGATAATTCTTGTAAATGCCTTTTGTGTATTTAAGTCTGTTGCCACATGCAGCGCAAACAAGGAACATACCGGACTCGCCGATACCCTTTACTTTTACAAGCTCCATATCTTTTCCGCAGTTAGCGGCAGGACATTTTACCGTAAGTTTACCTCTGTTCATGTTTTCAGATGTGTTGTTACCTTTTGCCATTTGTACTTAACCTCCGCACAATATTGGGGGGCATTCTACCAAAGGTGTTTGAGATTTGTCAAACCCTTAAACAGGATATTAAAGTCTTGCACAATAGGGGTAGAGGCATTATATAGGGCTTTCCATAGGGAGGGAAACACAAAATGGCTCATCCTTTTAAAGCATATGATGTTAGGGGTATCTACGGCAAGGACGTAACAGAAGAACTAGCATATAAAATAGGTCGTGCATTTGTTGATTATCTTAAGCCAAAAACCGTAGTGGTTGGTATGGATATGAGGGAATCATCTAAACCCTTGCTAGAGAACCTTATAAAGGGGCTAAGGGAAGCCGGTGCAGACGTTATTAACGTCGGTTTAATAAGTACAGATATGCTATATTTTGCGTCCGTTTACCTTGGTACTGATGGTGCCATACAGATTACAGCATCTCATAACCCAAAAGAATATAATGGATTAAAATTTATCATTTCTATTGTACCTATAAAACTATTATCATTCACATTTATATTCTCTATTAATTTTTTTATAAATAATGGATCATTCTTTAATTTTTCTATATTTTCACATCCAAATGAATTTATCGTTATA
>JBAXWW010000022.1:0-12738 GCA_037128215.1 bacterium
GAGATGCTCTTAATAAAGACCAGGGACAAACAAATAGAAGAAGATCTGGTAATATTAATGGAAGACGTTGCCTCAAGTCTTTTAGCAGGTATTTCCGTAATAGAGACTATTTCTGAAAAACTTAATAAATTAAGAGCACCACTAAGGAATGAACTATCCTTATTACTTATACTCTCTAAAGAACATGGCACAGCAAAGGCTATAGATTTTTGTATAAAGAAGACCAAAAATATTTTTTTAAGACTATTCCTTATAACACTTCTTACACATCAGAAAAATGGTGGCTCTTTGTCGGAGAACATAAAAAAACTTTATAGAACTCTTTATATGAGAATAAACATTAAAAATCGTATAAACGCACAGCTTCTTCAGACAAAGATACAGTTTGCTGTAGGAACAGCGCTTCCATATTTTTTGTTTATTATTATGAACATTCTGTATCCATACCTTATAGGTCCAGTTCTACATACAAAACTTGGACTATGCCTTCTAGCTTGTTCCATAACGATACACAGCATCGGGGTTTATTATTTTTATATAATAACAAAATTTAATATGAGAGAAGAACTCAACTATTCACTGGTCTTTGAATATATGGCTTTTTCTATGAAGAATGGTGTCTCTATTAGTGCTGGAATGAACGACCTTAAAGACTCTGGTCTTTTATCTCCAAAGACTATAGGGATAATCTCTAATTCAAAAGCAACATCTGAACTACTATGTGATCTATCCAAGATAGACAATAATTATATAACGAGTTTGTCTACCATATTAAAAAGAAGTTACAATCTTGGTATCGCTATAGCTGATGATCTTTCAGCAAAGGCAGACGATATTATGGAAAGGCTCGAACAAAGAGCTCTGCGCTTTCAACAAATTACCCCATCCAAAGCACTGATCCCATTACTATTATGCATATTCCCAGCAACGTATATAATGATACTCACACCCATAATAGTGGAGATAGCAACATAATATAATAGGTCTAAACTTCTAAGTCATTTTAAACACTAGCGAGTTTTGTGTATGAAGAAACTGTAATATTAATATTTACAGGTTTTGGTGTTTACTTGGCAGAAAGAAACATCAAAACCTAAAGTAAATATAATATTACAGTGATGAATAGCAAAAGGAGCGTCATATAAACATGCAAGTATGACTTAGAAGTCTAGGTCTATTATATTATTTTGATTTCTTCTTCTAATCGGACTTTGAATTTATTGTAAACAGTTTCTTTTATCTTAGAGATCAGAGCTATTACATCCCTAGATGTAGCACCGCCGGAATTTATTATAAAATTAGTATGTTTTTTACTTACCCTTGCTCCACCTATGGAAAAATCAGATAAGCCAGCTTCATTTATAAAAAACCATGCACCTTTACCAGGTTCGCTATTTACAGGATTCTTAAAAACAGAACCACAGGAAGGATATTCTAAAGGATGTTTCTTCTCTCTGTCCATTATATATTCTTCACTTTGCTTTTTAACTTTATCTTTATCTGATCTTTTTAGAAGAAACGTTGTAGATAATAGAACTGAGTACGGAGGCAGATTAACTTTTCTATATCCCCAAGCAAGATTGTTTGCTGGTAATATTTTTATACCATCAGGACTTGCCAGTTCTATTTCATGCACACAATCTTGAGCCTGAGAACAATATGCCCCAGCGTTCATAGCAGTACCGCCACCAACAAGACCAGGTATACCAGCCCAAAATTCCAATCCAGACAAAGAATTATTGATGCAGTATTCAGTTAGATCAGATTTTTTTACAGAAGAAGAAACCTTAAGAAGAACTTCATCATTCTTTAGGTTTTGATCATCCATTTCCTTATTGTTCAGTAATGTAATCTTTTCTTCCGTCCACTTAATGAACAAGCCATCAAAACGATCCCTTATAAGAGTATTACTCCCTTCGCCACAGGCTATTATTTTTATTTCGTTTTGCTTTATTTTTTTTAAAAGCTCAACAAGATCGATCCTTGATGATGTCTCTGCATAATATGCAACGATCCCTTTGGTCTTATAACCATGCAAAGACCCGAAGTCATAATCTTTGATCGAACGGATATTCATGTTTGAGCAAAACTTACCTAACATTAATCACACTCTCTATCGTTTCTATTATTATCTGTTCTGGTCTCTTCTTGGAAAATTCTATTTGCTTTAATTTATTACTCATATTGTCGAGTTCGTTCATGTGTCCCTGATAATAAGAGATCCTCTCTAGTAAGAGTTCCACTCTTACTTTTTTCTGCTCTATTAGTTCTGTTCCACCTTTTTCTGACAAGAAAAGAGCATTATAATACTGGTGGTTGTCTGCAGCTGTAGGAAGAGGGATCAGTATAGAAGGAACTCTTGCTGCTATAAGTTCAAATATGGTAGAAGCGCCAGATCTTGCTATTACAAGGTCTGTCTGATCATATATCTTATTTATCCCATAAATATAATCATGCACTTCATACTCAAATTTAGCGTCTTTATAAGCTTCTATCATTTTTTGATGATCTGGTTTTCCTGTCTGATGTATTATTTTTATGGATTTTAATTTATTAAGAGCAGGTATAGCAGCAGCTATACAATTATTAATAGCTCTTGCTCCCTGTGATCCACCAAACACAAAGATGTTTAATGTGTCTTTTTTTAGTTTTGTCTCTTTATATCTGGATGATGGGCTTATGGAGCTTCTGATCGGATTACCTGTAATTACTGCCTTATGTGCGTCACTCTTTTTTATGTTAGCTAATGGAAATGCTACAAATATTTTTTTTGCAAATCTTATAAGCATTCTATTCGTAAACCCCATAACAGCATTTTGCTCTAAAAGAAAAATTGGTTTCCTTAGCAATGATCCAGCCAATACAAACGGCCCGGAGGCAAAACCACCAACACCAATAACAGCGTCAGGTTTAAACTTAAGTATTATAAAAAGGCTGTGAATGATTGAAAAAGGAATAAGACAAAGAGAATAGAACAGGACAAAAAAACTTTCTCTGTTCAATCCTCTAGCTCTTATAAATTTTACGTCGTAACCTGCTTTTGGTACAAGATCTTTTTCCAATCCTCTTTTAGTACCAATAAACAGTGTTTTTGTTTTGGGATATTTTTTCTTTATTTCATCAAGTATTGTGATTCCTGCGTTAACGTGTCCTGCAGTGCCACCGCCAGCGACTATTATTTTCATTATTCTTTTACTCCCCTAGAAACATTAAGTACTATCCCCATAAAAGCCATAAATGATATTAGTGCTGTTCCGCCGTAGCTTACAAAAGGAAGTGGAAGGCCTGTAACAGGGAAAATCCCGAGTACTACACCTACGTTAACAAGCACATGCATAGACATCATGAACATTATCCCGAAAACCAGTAATCGACCAAAAAGGTCTTGTGTCCTTATGGCAATTCTTGTTCCTCTGTATATAAGTATAAAAAATACCGTTAGTACTCCCAATATGCCTATAAAACCAAGCTCCTCTGCCAGAATAGCAAATATATAGTCGTTGTGAGCCTCTGGGAGATAAGACAGTTTTTGTTTTCCTACGCCAAAACCAACACCCCAAAAGCCTCCTGAATTAAAAGCAACTAAGGATTGTATAGCTTGAAAACCTTTTCCTGCTTCATCAGCCCAGGGATCTAAAAAACCCATTATTCTGTCCATTCTATATCCCTTGGACATAATACCAACAACTCCAGCTACTATAGCTGTAGAACCAACTACTAACATGTGTTTCCATTTTGCCCCGGCAACAAACATTAAAGCACCAGCAACAATACAAAGGACAGCAACAGTGCTATAGTTTGGTTGTTTTATTATTAGGACGAGCATACTGCATAAAATAGCAAATGGTATTACTAGAAATTTGAGAAATGAATCCCTGTAATCCTGATGCTTATGATAATAATTTGCTAAAAAAAGTATCAGAACATATTTAGCAAACTCCGACGTTTGGAACCTAAATAAGCCGATATTTATCCATCTGCGAGCACCTTTTACTTTTATACCAATTCCAGGAACAAGCGTTAAGAGTAGTAAAACTATTGTGAATACAAATAAGATGAATATCCATTTTTGCAGTTTCTTATAATCATACTTACTTAGGCTCATCATCGCTGTAAAGCCAATGATTAAAAAAATGAAATGTCTTTTTACAAAGTAGTAAGCATCCTTTTGATCTGAAGCTGCCTCTATAAAGCTTGCGTTAAAGACCATTATGAAGCCAAAGATGACTAATAACATTATACAGATAAGAAAAGTCCTGTCAGGTTTCCCAAGTTTTAATTCTTTCGATTCCATTAAGATAATTTACTACTATGAAAAACTCTGTTTAGAAAGTGCCTATTATTTCCTTATAGTGTTTGCCTCTTTCCTCTATCCTTGTAGAGTTCTCTGATGGTAAGCATCCTGGCGAATACAATATTACGTCACCAGACTTGGATTTTTGATATGCCAAGATAACAGCTTCTTCAAAAGTACCAACAACGAATGTCTCCGTGTTGTCACCTATGGTCCTGTTCATCCTTTCTTTTGATTCACCAAGCAGGATAAGCGTTTTTACGCTCTTTTGTATATAAGGGCAAAGATCATCATAACTTTCTCCCCTGTCTTTTCCACCAGCTATAAGGATAACTGGTTTACTAAAACTTGAAAGAGACCTTATTAAGCCCTTAACCGTACTTGTACGAGCATCATTATAGAAAAGAACATTATTCTTTTTCTGAACAAACTCTAATCTATGCTCTATGCCGGCAAAGTTATTTATTACATAAGAAATAGCATCATCAGATGCTCCATATTTTTTAGCGATAAAAGAAGCAACCATAATATTCTGTTTATTAAAGTCACCTCTTAATTTCATAGTACTTATATCGTAACTGTGTTTTGTCTTTATCTTTTTTAGAGTAAGATTATGTCCTTTTATATAAGCTGCACCATGTTTGTAATGATCTGTGTCACTCTCATCAAAGTTAAGAGAAAATGGAACGCTGTGAGACTTTATGTTACTAACAACGGTAAAGACGTTCTCACAATCTCTTGAATAAACAAGAGTTTTATCTCTTGAAACAGTACCTGTAAAATCTGAATATAATTTTATGTGGTCAGCAAATGTCTGCCATGAATCGGCTCTTTCTATAAGTTTTTCATCGCTGATATTTAAAAGAGCGATTACATCAAAGTCAAAACCATAAGCATATTTAAAATGATCAGAGTCTAGCTCCATAACAAGAATGTCATACATCTCTTCATTCATCATGTATTCATAAACAGACTTGCCTATGTGGCCAGTTACATATGCTTTCTTTCCAGACCTGTTCATCATCTCAGATATTAATACAGCAGTTGATGACTTACCGTTAGTTCCTGTAACGCAGACAATAGGTTTAGTTATAAGGCCAGCTGTAAACTCATATTCTGTTTTTATAGCTACGCCGTTGTCTTTTGCCTGAGCTAAGACCCTATCGTCGTGTTTTGTCTTCATGGAAACAAGGATTAGATCAGCCTCGGTAAAAGTTTTTGGATTATATCTTCCAAATTCAGCCTTGAACTCAACGTCTTTTAAAATACCGATAGCTTTTTGAACTTCAAGTCTATTTCTAAGGTCAGCGACTGTTACATCAGCGCCTCTTGAACTAAAATACCTTACAGCTCCTATACCTGATTTATCCAAACCCGCAACAACAACTTTTTTGCCTTTTAGTTTCATGTTAAGTCAGTCCCTCCCCTCTATCTAAGCTTGAGACTCGCCAATCCTATTATTGCCAAAATAATAGAGATGATCCAAAAACGTACAATTACCTTTGGCTCTACCCACCCTTTAAGCTCAAAATGATGATGAAGAGGTGCCATTCTAAAGACCCTCTTCCCAGTAAGCTTAAAAGAGGCAACCTGGACCATAACGGAGATAGCTTCTAACACAAACACACCACCAATTACAACTAGTAAAATTTCATTCTTGGTAAAAACGGCTATGGCACCCAATGCTCCGCCAAGGGATAAGGCACCAACATCACCCATAAAAACCTGCGCAGGATAAGAGTTAAACCATAAAAAGCCCAGTCCTGACATGACTATAGCACTACAGAAGACAGCAATCTCTCCTGCTCCCTTAACAAAGGGAATTTGCAAGTATTCCGCTATCTTATAGTGACCTGCACAATAAGATAGGCCTATAAAGGTCAGGGCGGTTATTATTATTGGTCCTATCGCTAATCCATCCAGGCCATCTGTTAAATTCACCGCATTTGAAGTCCCAACAAGAACAATAACAACAAAAGGAATAAATATATAACCTAAGTTTAGCGTCAAATTTTTAAGGAAAGGAAAATGTATTATAAAGTTTTGATCAGTATACATCAGCATGAATATGACAAAAAAGGTTCCACCCAATACCTGTAAAAACATTTTACTCTTTCCACTAATGCCCTTGGAATTTTTCTTAGAGATCTTTAGATGATCATCTATCCAGCCTATAAGACCATAGAAGATCGTTATGAATAACAGCATCCAGATGTGTGGATTTAATAGATCTGCCCAAAGTAAAGTTCCTACACAGATAGAAAATATTATAAGTCCTCCACCCATTGTAGGTGTTCCACTTTTTTTAAGGTGAGTTTGTGGACCATCGTCTCTGATAACCTGACCTATCTGTGACTTTGCCATCTTTCTTATGAACCATGGTCCAACCAACAGACATATTAAAAAAGATGTAACTCCTGCTAGGAACGCTCTAAACGTAATATATTTAAATACATTAAAGAACGTAAAATCGCGCGCAAGAACGCCGTAAAAAAGATGATATAACATACTGCCTCCCTTTTAATTTAAAATTGTTTCCAGCTTCATTCCTCTGGACGCTTTAAGCAGAACAAAATCTCCACTCTTAATAAAGGCCTTGATGTCCTTTTTTAATGTTAGAATATCTTCTGATTTATAACTAGAAATACCGTCGACACTTGAATATTTTAAAAAACCTTTTTTATAATCTTCTGCATAATTGCCTATTACAAAAACATGATCATATTTTTTTTGAGCCAAAAGACTCCCTATCTCTTGATGCAATTGAGCAGAAAAATCATCTAGCTCTAACATATCACCAACAATAGCTAAATGTCTTTTTACTCCGTCGACTTTTATGCCTGTATTTATAGCAGCTGTCATTGAATCAGGATTAGCATTATAGCAATCAACAAGATACTTTACCCCATCCCTTAAGACAACATTAGATCTCATTGATGGAGGGATAAAGGTTCTTAGGGCTTGAGCAGCGTCATCTATTTTTATACCAAGGGAGAAAGCAGCAGCTATCCCAGCGGTAACATTATACAGATTGTGTATCCCTGATAACTGTATATTACCTGTAACAACTCGACCATCTTTACTGCTTACCTTAAAGCCCTGCTGTTCAAAATCTTCACTTATTTGCTCTACATTAATATCTGCTCCCTTTAATGGAGGACATGAATAAGTTATCTTTGATTTAACATTATGTTCTGATATCCACTCAGAGATCAATTTATCTGAAGCATTAACTACAAAAAGATTTTTATCCTTTTTTAACATATAATCGAATAGCTCCATCTTAGCAGCAAGCACAGCCTCAATTGATCCTAGTTTTCCAATATGCGCTCTACCAACATTAGTAACAAGAGCAAAGTCAGGGTCTGCTATTTCAGAAAGTCTGGCGACCTCTCCTTTAGCATTCATTCCCATTTCAACTATGCCATATTCAGCATCTTTAGAAAAACTCAACAATGTATATGGAAGACCGATCAAATTATTAAAATTACCTTGAGTCCTGCAAACTTTATGTTTATGAGCCAATATAGTATAGATGATGTCTTTGGTTGTTGTTTTACCATTAGAACCTGTAAGTGCTACGATTGGATACTTTATTTTCTTTCTCCAATATTTTGCTATCTCTCCATATGTATAAACTGTATCGCTAACTATTATCTGAGGAATATCTACATTTTTTATCTTTTTACTAACCAAACAAGCCACGGCACCTTTTGCTACAGCATCGTTGACAAAATCATGTCCATCAAGGTTGTCACCTTTTATTGCAACATATAAAGCACCTTTTTGTATTCTTCTTGTATCATGTTCTACGCTTGAAATAAGAACATCTTCTTTGCCGATAAAAATTATATTATTTTCTTTGATATTTTTATGAAGGTCAGAAATCTTGAACATAATGAGTGATTCTATAAAATTTTAGACTAATTTGCATTCAAAATTATCTTAATATGAAATTTCATGGAGCGTTTCGGCGCTTGCGCAGGAGCTTGTATAAGGGAATTAGAAGCTTAGAATTTGCAATTTTACGCGGCTTCCAAGAAGGAAGACCCGTAAAATTATCGCAAATTCAAGATTATAATTCCTGAATAAAGCGACTAAGCAGCCGGCTCAGTGAAATTTCATATTGAGATAATTTTGAATGTAAAATAATTATTCCAACCAAAGACTTATGATTTTATCTTCTGGATTTCTGTCACCAGGAGCAGGTGTCTGACGCACAACTTTTCCACTACCATATGTATTTACGTCATTCCAGTTATTAGAGATTACACTTAAAGCCTGCCTAAGACTTAATCCTCTAAGATCTGGTACAATTTTTGGATCGTGTGGTTTTATCTCTATTTTAACTGGTTCGGGCCTAGTTGTGCTGTCATTAGTCTTATTGACGACCTGTTTCTTTTCTTCCTTAGGAAGGATTTTTGGCATAAGGCTCTGGTTATGTATAAGTGCATTTGCAAGAGTTTTGAACAATGGTACCGCGACTACTGCTGCAAAATATGCTCCCTTTGGCTCATCTATTAGAACAAGCATCGTATATTGCGGGTCTGATGCAGGAAAAAAACCAGCAAAGGAAACTGCATATTTATCCTGCGAATAACCACCACGTGCTGGTTTTTGAGCTGTACCTGTTTTACCGGCTATTTCAAAGCCAATTATGTCTGTAGCAGTACCTGTGCCTCCTTCTTCTACTACGGCACGAAGCATGTTGGCTAATTGTTTGGCAATAGTAGTTGGTATTACTTCATCTCCTTTTTGATTAAATGAAGCTTGAACTTCATCGCCTTTTTCATCGATAATGTTTTTAACAACATGAGGGACAACATCAGTACCTCCATTAGCGATTATAGAATAAGCTTTAACTATCTGCACGGCTGTAACAGAGATTCCCTGTCCAAAGGCTGATGTTGCAAGAGTTACCTTACCGCCTTTTCTATTAACTATACCGCTAATTTCTCCTGGAAGATCTACGTCGGTCTTATTTCCAAAGCCAAAAGACTCAACACCATCAAAGAAATTTTTCTCACCTACCATTAGCCCAAGTTTTGCAGCTCCTACGTTACTGGATTTTGCTATAATAGTAGTTATATCCATCATTCCATAATCATGTCCTTTTGCTTCTTTGATTATGACTGGTTTTCTTCCCTCTGTTAGATGGAAACGACCGTTCTCTCCCCATATTTTTGTATTAAGATCTAGAGCATTATTTTTTAGTGCAAGAGCAGCACTGATTATCTTGAATATAGATCCAGGCTCGAAAAGATCTGCAATTGCCCTGTTCCTTAAATCAAAACCATTGAATTTTCCAGGATCATTAGGATTATAAGAAGGATAATTAGCAAGCGCTAAGATCTCTCCGTTCCTTGGGTTCATTATTATTACTGTACCGCTTTTAGCACCTCTACTCTCAACTGTGGCTTTTAATTCTTTTTCCACAAGATATTGTAGATTATTGTCTATAGTCAAATATACAGTACTCCCACTATCGCTGGAAAGAAAAAGATTACCATCAGAATATATAAGACGTTTTTTACCATCTTTTTGATATTTTATTTTAGAGTTAGTGCTTTTTATGTACTCATCATAAAATTTTTCAACACCATCAACACCTTTTGCATCTCTATCTACGAAACCAACAACATGAGAAGCCAACATATCATTCGTGTAAACCCTCTTAGGTTCTTTAACGGTCCTTACACCTCTTTCTTTTTTAATAAGAGGAGCTAACTTTTTTGATTCTTCTGGACTTAAAAATTGTTTGATCCAGACAAATCTTTTATTATTATTTGATATCTTGTTTAAGATCTCTTTTTGATCAAGACCTAATTCCTGGCTTATAGTTTCTGCAGCAGATTTTTTATCTACCACCAGCAATGGATCAACATATAAAGAATCAAAATCTAGACTAACAGCTAACGGGTTACCGTTCCTGTCATAGATATCCCCACGTCTTGGAGAAAGAGCTATCTCTCCGGCATATTGTCTTTTTGCTCTCTTTACGACTCTTTCATCAGGAAATATCTGTAAAAAAACAGCTCTCCCAAGCAATATAATAAAAACAACCGTAAGCAGCATAAAAACAAGTACTATTCTTTTTCTACTTATTTCCATTATTTAATATTTCTCATTTATCTATATATCTTATCTGTTTTTCTTTTGGTTCAGATAGTCCAAAATTGTCTTTTGCATTTTGTTCTATTTTTGAAGGAGAAAGTATATCTGCATACTGGAGTCTGAGCATTTTATTCTCTTCCAAAGCTTCTTTTTTTATTTTTAAATAATCCTGATGTTCAAAACCAAGTTTTACAACTTCCAGCTTTAACCATAGGAATAAGAGAATAGAAAAAACTATGATCACAACAAAAAGTGCTTTTTCTTTTTTTTGAGCACGTTCCATTTATATTTTCTCCGCTACCCTAAGTTTTGCACTTCTTGAACGAGGATTCAAGTTTAATTCTTCTTTTGAGGCTGTTAAAGGTGTTCTAACTATCCATTTTAGAATCGGAAGTTTTCCACAAACACATTGCACTAGACCTTTTGGACATGAACATGGATTAATATAATTATTAATAGTCTGTTTTACTATTCTATCCTCTATACTATGAAAACTTATAGAACAGAATCTTCCTCCAATATTTAAAACATTAATTGCCTCTGGCAAGACCTGTCTTAGACAGTCAAATTCTGAGTTAACTTCTATTCTAATAGCTTGAAATGTTTTAGTTGCTGGGTCTATGTGCTTACCTGCCTTGAATTTTGAAGGGATAGACCTGTGCACTATGTCTTTCAGTTCTGTTGTGCTTGTTATTCTTTTCTCTTCTCTAGCTTTCACTATCTGTCTGGATATATTTTTAAAAAACTTTTCCTCTCCGTATTCTTTGATTATTCTTCCTAATTCTTTCTCAGAATAATCATTAACTATATCCTCAGCCTTAAAAATTTGAGCTGTATCATACCTCATATCCAGAGGACCATTCTTTGCAAAGCTAAAGCCTCTTGTTGCGTCATCTATGTGTATGCTCGCAAAACCAAGATCTAAAAGTATGCCGTCTATCTTATCTATATTATGGAATTGTAATATATCGACTAAAAATTTATAATCTGAGTTAACAAGAATAAGTTTTTTTTCATCTGCGAATTTTTTCTTTAAAAAATCTATATTTGCAGGGTCCTTGTCTATGCCTAACACTTTTATCCCTGTAGCTCCTGACTGTAGTATCCCTTCAATATGGCCACCTCTTCCAGCAGTACAATCAACATAAACACCACCATTCCTTATATTAAGGAATTTAATAGTCTCTTCTTTTAAAACAGGAATATGAGTATAAGTAGTCATTGGTTTATATAATAGAACAAGCTTCTCGTTGAGGCAACGACTATATAAGTATCAAAGGAATGATAGTAAAAAAACAGAAGACCAAAATTATAGCGATAAGTGTCTTTTTAGAAACACCTAAAGACAATAATATTATCAACATAGCCATCAATGGAAGTAGCACCAACAGCAAAGCAGAAACCAAGTCATATCTTAATGTAGAGAACTGCGGGCTTGAATATGCACCTTGAAAAAGATTTTTAAAATCAGAGATTACAGAGCCAGTTGGAGTATTTTGTTGTTTTAGAACATTTAGATTTAGAGTTATTTGATCTAGCGAAGTTATATTACTAGAAAGAGGAATGTCGAGGGTTTACCCTCTCCGTATCAAACAATACGTAAGCTATTGTGAAAAACAGTAATATTAATACCAGTGTACTAGCTTTTTTTATGTTTAGTATCTTGTCCATGTTCAAAATCGATCCTCTCCATTACTCTGTTCATATCGTAGACAAGCTCTTGAAGTTCATCATTCTTTCTTATCTTAAATCTTACAGAAAGGTCTCCTGTAACAGAAAGTTCATTTAAACTACGACGTATAGAAAAGATCGACCCTGCTAATCTGTTTGAATAAATAAGCCCAATAAGGAACATAAAAAGAGTTATTATCACATTAACTGCTATTAATTTTACTAAAAGGAGTTTTTGTTGTTGTATGAAAAAATTAACTATTACCTGACTCTGGTTAAGGCCAGAAAGAAGAAGTATTTTGCTCTGGGCGGCCATATAATTATAGAAAATAAAACTAACAAGTAGGCTGATAAATAATCCAATTAATCCAAGTATAAAGGCATACTTAAATTGTATTGATTCATCGACCAGAAATATTTCTCTTTTTTTAATATCAGACATCATCACACCCCTTACGGGAATTTTAACGTTTTTTACGCCAAGAATCAATAACACCATTAATAAAAGAAGGAGAATTCTTGTCTCCATATACTTTTGCTAACTCAACCATTTCATCTATAACAACACTTGCCGGTGTTTGGCTAAGTTCTATTTCTGAACAACCAAGGTATATCAGCGACTTATCAACCTTAGACAAACGCTCCAATGACCAGTGTTC
>JBAXWW010000023.1:0-12723 GCA_037128215.1 bacterium
AATTAGATTACCAACTCCACCAACACTATCAATGACCCTATTAAGATCGCCGATGCTTCTGTAATTCTCTGGCAGAAGTTCAAAAAAATCTGTTTTTACTGGTAACTTGGAAGCATAAAAAGCGCTTATTCCTATTGTTATAGCTACAACTATAAAGATTATGTAAGAATTGTTAAATGCAAAATTATTGTATCTTACCAGCATTTTTTTTAGTGATTCTTTGGTGTTTATGTATGTCCTTCGCATTCTTACTCCTGGTGCTTGAATATTCTATTCAGCGCTTAGTATAAAATCATCAAAATCGGCAGATACACCTGATGTGTTTGTTTGGTCGCCATCAACCAATACTCCTATTCCCTCTATATACTCCGGCTGCCAATCTTTTTTAAATATGAGTTTAAAATCATCAACGATATTAACTTTTTCAGAGATCCATTTATCAACAGGGTCTGAACAACTCTTTATACTGTTATTTGTACATCTCATTGGTTTTACATATATTGACCAAAAAGCCGCAGAGCTTCTGGATTTAAAGTAAAAAGGTTCTCCGTTCTCTTTGTTCTTACAATTGAACTGGCTCCAGTCATATTTTATTAGATAGTTTGTCCATCCTTTTTTGAATAATACATAAACAGTAGCTACATTATCAGGCTCTTCTAATCCGTCTATAGATTGCAAACTTGGAAATTTTATAGCTCTCCATTTCCATGAAAGAAAAGGAGTCTCAGAAATCTTTATTTTTTTGTTTGTATATATAACTTTTCCGCTTGTACCAAGAATTGACTCAGCTCTAAGGAAGGTGTTACCATCTTCTTTCTTTAGATAATAATCTATCTGGCCTTCTTTTTTATTACCGCTACTCCAGTTTATAGGAGCTACTAGCTTCTCTGTGCTTTTATCAATACTCTGTTCGAAATTATCGATTACTATGCTATTTGATGCGTAAGAGGAGCTGATTAATAGATAAGAAAGAATAATAGAAGAGATCATTTTATTTCTTTCTCCCAGAGAGGCCTCTCTTTTTTTATTCTAATATAGAAGATGAATCCGACGATAAGAACAGATATTATCTCTAAAAAATGTAACATTATTGCAAAAGCTACAGCATGTTCTTTAGATACAGAGAATATGCCAAGAACCAAGATAATAGCATACTCATAGGTCCCAAAACTTGCACTAGTAGCTGGTATTAACATCGCCAGGTTAATACCTACAACGATAACTATAGTTGCCCAAAAAGGAATTATTATACCAAAAGCAAAAAGCAGTATGTATATCATCGCAAGTTCTATGCCCCATACCAGGACAGACAGAAGAATTGATTTTATTAAAAGCATTTTGTCTTGAATATGTTTTAGAGATAAAAGAAATCTATACAGGCTAGCCAGCACTTTGTTGGATGGTTCTTTTATCTTTCTTACATCTACGATATTAAAAGCGAACAACAAAAGAAATATTATAGTAAAAACAAGTAGGTACCTTAGAGGATT
Organism: bacterium; assembly: GCA_037128215.1. Taxonomy (GTDB): domain Bacteria; phylum Bdellovibrionota; class JAFGOL01; order JAFGOL01; family JAFGOL01; genus JAPLFT01. The sequence continues at coordinate 1,491 of JBAXWW010000023.1, forward strand.
GATCCAAAAAGAAGGAACAGGTATAGAGACAAAAACCATTAGAGAATAAAAAATGATGAGCAAAGAGATAAGCTCCATAAATTTATTTAGGAACAGGCTCCCTACTATGTTCGATTTGCTTGTCTTTGTATAAGATTTTGTCAGGAATATTTGAGCAACTTCACCAGCCCTTAATGGAAAAACAATATTAAGGAAATGTGCTATAAAATTTATAGGCAGAAGCTTTTTATAGGAGATCTTGTCTGATTTATCCAAAAGCAACTTCCATCTGTATGTCTTTACAACTATAAGAATCAAACTCATCGTTGATACAAGTATTAGTAAGGAAATATTTAATTTTGAAATATAGTGTAGGACGTCAGAAAGGTTTGCACCTCTAAAGACCAAATAAATAAACAAGATAGATACAACGATGCCGATAGTGTGTATTACATTTTTCTTTTTCATAACTACCTAATGAGATCAGATACTTTGATAAAGGTGTAGCCCTTATTTTTATAGAAGTCTATAACTTTTGGTAGAGCCTGTAAGAGCCCTAAACTTTGTGTTTTTAGTATCTTATTGTCTAAGCCTTTTCCGTCGTGAAAGAGTATTATTTCGTTGTTCCTTGGTTTTTCTGTAGCCTTTGTGACTATCCATTCTGCCCCAGGCGCATCTGTATCCCAGACCCCCCTGGTCCATGGTATTAGGGCTATTTTATTCTTGATCAGGTATCTTTTTAGCCTAATGTTCTTAAAACCGTGCGGTGACCTAAATATTTTTTTATAATCTTTTTCCTTATCAAGTGTTTTGTAAGCTGATCTTATAAAATCTATACTTTTTGATATCTCTTCATCAAAAATTTTTATATCTGATAGATGTAACTTTTTGTGTGTATAGGTATGAGCGCCAAGTTCATGTCCCTTTTTTATAATATTAAGAGTTAATTCTGTATTATTAGAAGCCTTGCTGCCTATTACAAAAAAAGTAGCTACAACTTTTTTTTGTTCTAATATTGAGAGTACTTCCTCTGTAAAACCATTTGTTGGGCCATCATCAAAGGTTAAGGCTACTAGTTTTTTTGTTTTATCAAATCTTATTGATGAGCACGGGTCAAATTTTGGATAGAAAACATAAGTTAGTAAAACTCCTATAATTACAAATGGTAAAAAACCAAAGATTAAAGAAAGTAGTGGATCTTGGCTTAATAGAAATATGGCAATAGAACTAAGCAGCGATAGAATTATACCGCACAGTATGTAAAAAATTATTTTTATCTTTTTAGTTAGTGGCATAAATTGTTAAATAATTGGATACTTGTTCAAAGACTTTTTGTGACAAACTCTGTAGAAATCAATAATCCTTTCTGTTACTTTTTCCCATGAATAGTTCATTGATCTTTTTCTGGCTGCGACACCAACAGATTCTCTAAGTTCCTTGTTCTTAGCTAGAGTAAGTATTGTTTTTGCCATCGCATCATAGTCACCATATTTTACAAGAAAACCTTCTTTTCCATTCTCAAGGATCTCTTTAAAACTTTTCATATCTGTAGTAATAACTGGTTTACCAGCAGCCATACCCTCTAGAACAGTTATACTAAATGTCGCGATTTCTGCAGGGAAAACATGGATGTCAGCCGTGTTGTAATACGCTGGTCTTTCTTCGTAGATTCTTCCTACAAAATGGATATCATCCTTAAGCTCTAATGGGACCATGTCCTTGTAACATTGTAAAAAAGGTCCATCTCCAGCGATTATAAGACGCATATTCTTATATTCTTTTATTGCCTTAATGAAGGCGTTTATTAATACATCTATTCCATTTCTTGTCTCTGCTCTTCCAACAAAGAAGACGTTTAGTTTGCCATCATTAAATTTTTCTATCTTTTCCTTAGTATTACCGAATAGATTTACGTCTATACCGTTGTTTATTACTGTTGGAGTTCTGTCTAGGTATTGATTAATAAGATCCCTGCTAGAATCTGAAACAGAGATACATCCATCTAGAGCATCATAATATCTGACTATATATTTCTTAAATTTCTTAAACCAATAATTATCCTTAAAATATGTATGCATCGTTCCAACAGTAAGGGTATTACTGTATTTAACTGATAGCATAGGGATATAGCCAGCCAATGGTGAATGAGTATGAATGACATCAAATTTTTCTTTCTCAAAAAGTTCTTTTAGTTTTTTATCTATAGACCAAGCTATTCCTATTCTGCTTAGAGATGCATTAGAGAATACAGGTAAGTGATGTCCAAGTCTTATAACCTGACCAGGTAACATAGCCTCGTCTATCTCTTTTAGCTCTTTTGCACTGTAGTTCATTGGTGCTGGTGTTATAAGCTTTACATCATGCCCCATTTTTTGTGCATATTTTGAAAAATTATAAACATGCTCAGAAATTCCGCCGATAACTGGATAGAAATAATCTGATACGACACCTATTTTCATATAGTCTTCTTTATCCTTCTTATATTTCCTGATGGATTCCAGGTTTTTTGAGCAATAAATAGATAAATCAAAATGGATATTGCAAAAAAATTGTAAATTCCATAGCAGAACGAAAGTATTGGTAGATATATCTTCTTAAGGCTCATCTAGTTTCTCCGAGTTTCATAAAATATTAATTAATAACCATTAAGGCAAGGGAAAATTTCCCTTTTTAATTCAAATTTGATGCTGTAGTATGTAACAATTATTAGGCATAGGAGGGTATATGAAAAAAGTTACTTACTTAATGGTTTTATCTCTGTTCCTTTTCTGTTTTAGTGTTTCTGCTGAAAGTTCTAAGCTTACAAAAGTCGATCTAGACGTTAAAACAACACATATAGTTAGGGCTGATCTGGGTATAGATGATATGTATTATTATATAGATACCAATGCCTGCATTTGCTGGCTAAGCAGGGTTATAGGTGGCTCACTAGCTTTGACTACCGTAGATTGCAATAAACTTGCAGTGCACCCTAAGCTAGAGACACATCTTGCTAAATGTCTTGGGAAGGTAGTAGAAGAAGTAAAAAAAGATGAAACAGCTTCTAAAGAAGAAGTGAGAAAAGAAGAAGTTAAAAAAGAGAAATCAAAAGATAAAAGCAAAAAAGATATAAAAGAAGTTAAGGAAGAGTCTGACAAGGTTCTTGAACAGATAGTCGATAAAAAAGACACAAAAGAGACCAAAGAAGTTCTGTAGGTGCCCTAGATCAGTTCTTTTGGGATCTTTATATAGGAATTGCTCTTAATATTGTTTATTGAGAACCAACCCAGAGGCATCTCTATGGCATAACGTACAGGTGTTCTGGATGGATATATGGTTAAATCTGTTTCCTCTTTCTTTGGCTCTGGGTACATGTCATAAATCTTGGCTATTCTTCCGTCAGTTTCCACAAAAGCGATACTAAGGGGTATCAGAGTGTTTTTCATCCAGAAAGCAAGAGGTTTAGAGTCATCATAAACAAAGATCATTCCAGTGTTTTCCTCAAGCTCAGTTACCCACATTAGGCCTTTTTCCTGTGCTGCTTTTGAGTACGCGACCCTTAATTGTATCAATGTGTTTTCAACCTTGATTCTACACATAGATTCATCTGTTTTTTTGCAATCACTATTTTTGTTTGAAACGATAATTAAAACAGTAACTGCTATTATTGTGATTATAGCGATAACAAAGTACAAGTTTTTCTTTTTCATAATAGTCCTCTTCTAGTTTATTAAAGTTATTTTCCCTGCCTCTACTCTTATAATCCTTGAATGGATTATTCTATCACTGTTTAATAAATATAGAACATAATTGCCAGGTTTAATATCTGAAAAAATAAATTTACCAAAACCAGGGCTTGAAGGTTCGTAAGGAGAGATATCTAGTTGTTTAGAGGGTAGATTAGCTTTTTCAGAAAAATAATTAGCTTTAATAGTAGTATAGTCATCAATCTTTACCAAGAAAGAACGCAAACTCCTTTGTGGGTAATATACAAAAACAAGTCCATTATTTGGCATGGTTGGAATAATTTGATTCCAAGAATCCAGCAGATTCTTAGATGGAATAGTTATGTTCAGGTTTAGCTTGTCTATTGGTCCATGAGTTAAGATGTTATAGATAACACTTGAACCATTAGTGTCTATGTTAAATTGAGCCTGGTTATCAATTATAGCAAGATTCTTAATTGCAAAAACCCCATTATTATTAGTACTAGCATATTTATCAGTATATTTTACGCTTATTAAACATTCTTTACATGGCCGTTTGCCTTCTGCCACAGAATCATTTAAAAATACTTGTCCAGAAATGTTGTCTATAATCTTAGGACTGGGCTCTATTATGCTTGTTCCTTTTTTATTAATATAAACAGGCATTAAACCTACACTTCTGTTTTCGGACCTTATTTCCAGGAAGGTCTCTGTATCTGCTAAATTATCAATCGTAATATTTTTTCTCTCTTGATTATTAAAGCTATAAGAAAATTTGTTTTTATTGGTTTTTGAAAATATGATTATTTCTCCATCTTTGATATTGACTGGAGGAATTACTATAAGTGAATTATTTTTTAGGTCCTTGGTGTTTGGTATTTCAATATTAATGTCATCAGAAGATGTTGGGACTATAAATGATGTTTTTTGCCCATCTTGCTTGCTTATCTCAAAAAGAATATTTGAATTTATTGGAAGAGACTTTATTCTTGCAAGTCCATTTGCAGCGGATATTGTTGTTCGGAATGTTTTAAAGTCAGGTATAATAGCTGCCAAGTCGTCTAATCCGTAAGTGTTAATTAAAGAATTAGGGCTTGTGTCCATATTAATATCTGAGCTTGTTGTTTCTTTTTTTAATTGTGAAAGCTTAATTACTACTGGTTGATTTGTTTTTCTTTTGGACAGAACTGATGGCGGAATCCCACTTACTTTATTTTCTGTTCCCATCGCTATCATAGATGGTGTTCCATTACTTGTTGTATAAAAGGCATATGCCACAAGGTAAACAGGAGGAGACTCCATCTCCATTTGATTCCCTAAAATAAAACTAAGTTGAAAATTTCTGTTTTCACAATCTACAAAACTATAATCAAGAGGCTGTTCTGTGTTTATGTTACCAACAGGCACAACTGGAAATAAATTTTTTGTTAATGGATTAAGATATACCCCAACTAAAATATTAAAAACTTTCCTTTTTTCTGTTGAGCAAATATTTCTTAGCCCATTTTCTAATGTAACAGTTCCGTTAACATGGTAGGTGTTAACTTCATATCCAGGTATTTTATTTATATCATTTAATCTTCCATACCATTCCAACACTTGTTTTTCTACTTTCTCATCCTCTATAGAGTATGTTTTATCTTGGATCTTTTTGTCTCTTCTTAGCTTTATGAATTCACTAAATGTTGTTTTACTGTCTGTGTCTTCATTGTTTATGTAAGTAAAATAAGCTGATATTAGATTATGGTAGGCTCTTTTGGTTTCATCTGGCATTTCTTTTTGGTCAGAGTTTTTATAGGCTATTGGCTTAAAGATTTCTCCATTTATTTTTATATCGTTATTTACTGGTTTACGGCGGTCATTAGTATAGGAATTAAAGATAAAACCAGCCAAGAAAGCCAGTATAATTACCATGAGCCATTTGACGTTTTTCTTTATCATAGTTTCTTTTGATATCTTATCAGTATTATCGTAATATTAACAGCTATGGAAAGATCGATCGATAAAATTATTGATAGTCTTGGAATTGATGGTGCCAAAGTAACACTACTTGCAGGCGATGCATCAACAAGAAAATACTATAGGATTCAGGGCAATAGCAAAAGCCTTATATTAATGCACGGAGATGCTTTTGATGAAAACGATTCAAATGTGTTATCCATAGAGTCTTACTTAGAAATGGGTGTAAGAGTTCCTTCCATACACAAAATTTTCCAAGAACAAGGTATACTTGTTCAGGAAGACATTGGTGATGTCCATCTACAGAGCATAAAAGATAAAGATCTCCTTAAAAAATATTACAAAGACGCGATCTCTCAGCTTATTAAATTACAAAGAACAGCTTTCGAATATCAGACAAATGGAAAGGAAATCTATCCGCTAAAAATAAAATTCACTCATGAAAAATTCATGTCAGAATTAAATATGACTAGTAATTATTATATAAAAGTATTGAGTAATAAGAATATAACAGAAGAAAAAGAGCTAAAACTTAATGATTTATACAAGTCGATCGTAGATGAAATGATGAAACAGACCTTTCTCGTTCAGCATAGGGATTATCATTCTAGAAATCTGATGATACATAAAAACAATGTTTACATGATAGATATACAGGATACAAGACTTGGACCTTTTACTTATGATATAGCATCGCTCATGATAGACCCGTATATAGAACTAGAGGATTCCCTATATAATGAGATAAAGGAGCAGTATTACGACAGTATTAAAGATATAGTTAAATGTACGCATGATGAATACTCAAGGTTCTGTGATGTTTGCCTTATTCAAAGAGGAATAAAGATACTTGGAACCTTTGCGTACCAGAAGATAGAAAAAGGTAAGGCGAGCTATCTTCCATACATTCCTATAAGTATAAGCAGATTAAAGGATGCTTTAGTAAAATTCCCAGAGTGGGAAAAGATAATTGTAGAGGAAGTTTTATAAATGAAAGCATTAATTCTTTGTGCTGGATATGGAACAAGATTAAAACCTTTGACCGATTCTGTCGCTAAACCCCTGGTTAATGTTTTAGGTATCCCGATACTTGAATATACTCTTAATTTTTTAGATCAAAATGGGATAAAAGAAGTTTTTGTGAATAGGCATTATTTTCCTGAACAATTTGAAAATATCAGAAAACCTAAAGAGATGAATATAAGTTTTAGTTTAGAGACTGAGATTCTTGGAACACTAGGAGGTGTTCTTTCTTTTGAACAGTCTTTAAAGGATGATGATTTTCTTGTAATAAATGGTGATATCATTTTTGATATAAACCTTGAAGATATGATCAGTAGACACAAAAGAAAAAAAAACATGGTTACTATGGCTCTTAGAAAAAGGGACAATAAAGAGACAGCGATATTTGTAGATGATTTTTCTAATGTTGTTGCAATAGGTGGTGAGCCTTCTAATATATACAAACAGTATATGTTCTCTGGAATACAAATATTGAACCCTGGTATTTTTAGTTTAATAAAAAGCAAAAAAGCACCAAAGTGTCTTGTTAGGGATTTTTATATTCCGTATTTATCCTCTGGAGGTCATATAAACTCTTTCATAATGAATGAAAAGGACCTTTGGATAGAAACTGGAGATATGAAAAAATATCTAGATTGTAATATAAGGATACTGGAACTATTGTCAAAGTGTGAGCTTAGTTTAACACATGAAGAATTTGTAACTCAATATTGTAAGAACGACGATATTGGTAGTGAGATAAATGAGATTGTTGATAATATTTGGATAGGTAATGGTTCTTATATAGATAGCGAATCTACTCTGTGTGCTCCAGTATTCATAGGCACAGATGTAAAAATAGAAAAAGGAAGCGTTGTTGGGCCTAACACTATTATTGGAAATAACGTTACTGTTAGTGAAAACACACACATAAGTGATTCCTTGGTGCTAGAGGGCGTCTATATAGAAAAGAACAAAAAATTAAATAGAAACATTATATCTAGTGATCTTATCTACGAAGACAAATAATCTTTAGAAAGAAGTAAGTTTTTCCCAATATTCTTTCTTTCTCATATTTTCCAGAATATTTTCGTCAAGACCTCTTCTTATCCAAAAATCGTTTTTCTTTTTAAATAATCGTTCTCTTTGCCTTTGCCCAGTCACATCCACGATAGGTCTAAATTTTGTTTTTATAAATGATTCCTCTATAATCTGTTTTACTTCTATGTCTTCCATTAATTCAGCCTTTAGGACATCTCTATATGGCATTGAAGTGTCTTCACCGATTATGACAACATTATCATCTGCTCCAAGGTGTAGCTGATCGGCAAGATTGATGGCAGATATTATGCAGGCCACTGTGGAAATACCAAATTTTTGTACCATTGGTTTTACAGCTCTTGTGTCTATTTTAAATTCAGAAGCTATTTTACTTCCAAAATCTTCTATACACTTTAGGGTTTTTATTGCTTCGTTTTCATCGATTGGCATTACATAGTCTGTAGCCATTAGATTATGTATTAAAGGTATAAAACCATAACCCATTCCAGATAATCGGTGTACACCTTTTTTGTTATTATAAAAAGTTGAGCATGCTTCTGGTTCTACTACGATAGTCTTTGAATATGGGAAACCAATTTTAGTCGTGTTTGAAGCGCCAGTAAGAGCTCCTGAAGATGCTGGATAGGCAAGGATAACTAGCTTGCTGTTTCCGATACCTTCTACTGCTTTAGCTATAGCTTTACCTGTTACGTGTGCATGATAGGAATAAGAAACAGGTGCCTGGAATTCGGAAATAAAATTATCCTTCTTCTTGTTTGAATCTATTATTCTTGTAACATCTAGTGTTTTGACACCTTCAAATTCTATTTTTGCGCCGTAGTCAGTTGCTTTTTTGATCCAATAGGGACTTGTCATTTGTGGTACACGTAAAATACATTTTATGCCTAATAGCGAGCTAGCCCATGCATAACTAATAATAGCGCTATCTAAGGCACAAACTTCTACAGTCGTCCCTTTGATCTTTTTATTCTCTATCATGTTTCTAAGATTGAAATAGGCGCACCCATCATAAGATGATCCAGTTGGAAAAGATTCTGGGGTCAACACAACGATATTTGCTTTTGTACCCGTTATTTCTTTTGGGACTATTACCTTAGAAATTTCTCCAGAAGATTTTCTCCAGTTTAAAGGTAAGGCCGCAGTTGTTTTGTCACTACAAAGATCTTTATATGAAACCTTTTCGTATTTAGCCATATAGCTACCTCCTGTACTAAAGTGGAATAATAACTAATGTTATGTGAAATGTCAAGCAGATAAAAAATCAAACTAGCGAGGTAATTATGTAATCCAGTAGTGTTATACCGGATTCTGTTACCAATAAATGATCTTTGTTAATCTTTAAAAGCCCTCTGTTTATTAGTGCCTGATAATCCTTATTTTTTACTAAATCTATCTTTATTCCCTTATTAATAAGCCTTAAACCAAGCATTATTTCTTCTGTAATTGCCATTTGAGGGGTAATTATTTCTTTCTCCTCAAAGGATAATGGATTATTTATGTATGATTCTATATTTTTTTTATGCCACCTGCGTTGTTTTTCCTGAGAAATAAAAGAATGGGCAGCAGCACCAACACCAACGTAAGACTTCCTTTCCCAATAGGCCATGTTGTGCTTACATACTTTATTTTTTAAACAATAATTTGATACTTCGTAATGTTCATATCCATGTTTACACAAGACCGTGTGGATCATGCTAAACATTTTTTCTGTAAGTGAATCTGAAGCACATTCGTCTTTTAGTTCATAGCCATAAGGTGGAGTAAAAAGATAACAGGATATATGGTCTGGTTTTTGATCAATTATAAAGTCGAGATCCTCTTCTAGGTCCTTTAGCTTTTGACCAGGCAAACCAAACATGATGTCTATAGATAATAATATGTTCCTGGCTCGTATTTTTTTTATATTATCGACTAAAACCTTAGGATTATATTTCCTTTTTATCTTCTTAAGAATAGCTGAATTGGTTGTTTGAACCCCTATGCTTATTCGGTTAAAACCAAGGGTAAGGAATTCAAAACTACCCTCTAGATGTTCAGGGTTAACTTCAATGCTTAACTCTGTTTCCTTGGATATAAATCCTGATATTTTATCAAGAATTTTGCTTATATTAGCATTTCCAGCCATTAGGGGGCTGCCACCGCCAAAGTAAACAGTATCAAGAGGCTTACTTAGACTATGAGAAAAAGACTGTATCTCTTTTATTATGGCACCTATATATAGGTCGATATCCTTTTTTTCAGAATTTGGAACAGAGAAAAAGTCACAGTAAGGGCATTTGTTTTTACAGAAAGGTACGTGAATGTATAAGTGCTTTATATTTGCGAGCATATCGGATAAAGTATCATTAAAAGGAATAAATATGAAAAATAAAATTCTACCTAATGGCTTAAACTCTTTTGTTATAAAAAATCAGGCCTCAGATGTTGTAAGCGTACAAGTTTGGATATCCTGTGGCTCTGTTAATGAACACGAATCAGAATATGGTGTTTCTCACTTTATAGAACACCTTCTGTTTAAAGGCACAGAAAAGCATGCAGTCGGAGAAATAGCTCAGGTAATAGAATCACTTGGCGGAGACCTTAACGCTTTTACTTCAAAGGAATATACCTGCTATTATATAACGATTCCTTCAATACACCTGGAAGAAGGCCTGTTAACTTTAAAGGATCTGGTTTTTTGTCCAAGCTTTATTCAAGAGGAAATTGATTCAGAAAGAGAAGTCATAGTTGAAGAGATAAGAAGATATCAGGACATACCAGGTAGTGTTGCTTCTGAGAATTTTTTTGAGGTACACTTTAAGGGGCATCCATATAGTCGACCAATTATAGGGTATGAAGATATAATAAGGACTATTAGTAGAGAAAAAATACTGGATTATTATTCACGGTTCTATACTCCTTCTAATTCTCTGTTGGTTGTATGTGGAAACGTAAAAGATACTGAACAAGTCTTTGAAAAAATAGAATCAATTTTTGGGGAAATAAAAGACAAAAAAAGTAATAAGACAAAAATAGATCTTGTTAAAATAAAAGAAGATCAGGTCTGCAAAGTTCATCTGATGGATGTTAATGAACTAAGTCTTGTTTTTGGTTTTCCTATACCAGAGCTAGATCATGAAGATGTTCCTGCTCTTGATATATTAGGCATAATACTTGGACAGGGTGATAGTTCAAGATTAGTAAAATTATTAAGAGTGGAAAAAGGGTCGGTAACATCCGTTGGTTCTTATGCCTATACACCAAGATATGGTGGAACTTTTAATATATCATTTACCTTTGATGGATCTGCTAAGGACCCAGAAAAAAGAATTGGCGAAGTGATGTCAGATCTTTCCAAAGAAATAAAAAAATTAAAGAACGACATTAGTATAAACGAAATAGAAAAAGCAAAAACCATTCTTTTGAGCGACAAGGTCTATGAAAGAGAAGAAGTAGAGGGCTTTGCCAGCAAGATAGGTCATTTGGTTTCTGTTACCGGTGGACTGGAATTTGAAAAAATTTATTTTAATAGACTTAGAAAAATTGGTGTCCCAAACATAATACAT
>JBAXWW010000024.1:0-12674 GCA_037128215.1 bacterium
TAGTAGCCGCCCTAACTATTAAGAATAATGAACAATTTCAAGATATAGTTAACATCGTTATAAATGCACTAAAAGAAAAAGATCAATACACACAGGGGCATTCTATAAGAGTAATAGATTACTCTGTAAAAATAGGCAAAGAAATCGGTCTAAATGCTGATGATCTTAAAAAACTTGAAATATCAGCAGTGCTTCACGATATAGGAAAACTTGGAATACCAGACAAAATACTTAAAAAACCTGGAAGATTAACAAAAAAAGAATATGAAATTATGCAACAGCATTCAGCAAATGGAGAAAAACTTCTAGACGGTATAAAGAACCTTGAAAAATACAAAAAATACATTCGTGCTCATCACGAAAGATATGATGGATTCGGATATCCTGATGGATTAAAAGGAAGTGAAATTCCTCTAATCTCTAGAATAATTTTTGTCGCTGACACTTTTGATGCAATAACATCAGATAGACCATATAGAAAAGGCTTATCTGTAGAAGTAGCAATAGATGAACTTACAAAATGCAGTGGAACTCAATTTGACCCTCGTATAGTAGAGGCTTTCTTAAACATATTAAATAGGGAGCAGGAAGAGCTAAAAAAAGAGGCTGTGTAGTTTTCTTTAATATATTTTAACGATGGGCTGTGCTAGAGGTTAGCACGGCCTGTTTTTTTTATCTAGTTAGAGTTTCGTTGGGGGTGGGGCTAAACCAATCCAGTATAAAAATCTATAGAATTAGCTAAGTAAGATATATAATTAAATTCAACAAACCTTTAATGGAGAATTTTTAAAATGAACAAATGTAAAACTACTTACGTTTTATTTATGTTGCTTTCTCTAATAACATTTTTGTCTTGTAGCAATTCTCCATCAACAATCACCATTACTCCAAAGGATCCTACTATTGCCGTAGCCACTACACAGCAATTTACGGCGACAGCGCATTACTCATATATTTTTGGTAATACAAAAACGGAAGACATAACTTCGTCAGTGACTTGGTCATCTGGAACAAAAACAGTAGCAACTATAGACACAAAAGGGCTTGCAACTGGTATTGCCAATGGAACAACTACAATAACTGCGACCTACGAATCGATATCCGCCAGCACTAATCTAGTAGTTGGTGGAACTGCAATCGCAGATGTATACGTCGTTGGTTATTCTAGTGATAGTACTCCTACCGTTTGGAAGAACGGAGTGAAAACTGATCTCACTACGATTAATGAAGCTGCTTATTCAGTTTATGTAAGTGGAACTGATGTATATGTTGCTGGTACTCGGCTTAACACTACCGATATTCCTGCCCATTTTGTCCCTACAGTTTTAAAGAATGGTAATATAACTGATCTTCCCGTTATGGGTTGTGATGCTAGGGCTTATTCAGTTTTTGTAAGTGGAACTGATGTGTATGTTGCTGGTTACTACGGTGATTGTGCAACTTATATTGCTGCTGTTTGGAAGAATGGCGTCAGGACTGATCTTAACCTTACTGGAACTGACGCTATGGCTCGTTCAGTTTTTGTAAACGGAACTAATGTATATGTTTCTGGCTACTATAGCCCTAACGACGGTTCTTATAATGCTGTCGCTGCTGTTTGGAAGAACGGAGTTAGAACTAATTTGTCTGTGGAAGATCCTTTATTAGGAAGTGCCCAGGCTAATTCAGTTTATGTAAGTGGAACTGACGTATATGTTGCTGGATACTACAATAACGGTTCTAACGATATAGCTGCTGTGTGGAAAATAGCAAATGGTGGAGCACCAACTAAGACAGATCTTCCTGATGAATCATTGGGAGCACAAGCTAATTCAGTTTATGTGAATGGATCTGATGTGTATATTTCTGGTTATTACAATAATGCGACTAGTTCTATGGCTGCTGTTTGGAAAATAACAAATGGCGGGGTACCAATTAAAACAGATCTTCCTGATGGTTTATTGGGCGCACAAGCTAATTCAGTTTATGTGAATGGATCTGATTTATATGTTGCTGGTTATTACTATGATGGTTCTAATAATATTGCCGCTATTTGGAAAAATGGAGTTAAAACTGATCTTACCGTTACAGGTAGTTATGCTGCGGCTAATTCAGTTTATGTAAATCTTCACTACTAGAGGTTTAAAAATGATCGAGAAATAATGATCAATTTCCTACGGATATATAGTTCTGTATATATTTTAAATAATACTTAATAAACCGTTTGAAACAAGAGCAAGGACGTATGAAGTACCTGGAGTACGAATGTTTGCAAGTTTTGGAGGCTCCAGTAATAGGAAACTACAAAATTTAGTAAACATAGTACGACAGGAATGAACAGGCCGTAGCGGGTTGTAGGTTTATTAAGTATTATTTAAAATATATACATAACTACGTAGAGGGTGATTATTTATTCATACGTTTCGTCAGTGTGTTCTTTACCATCGTAAGTTAAGATTTTCTTCTCACCCTGAACGATAGTTCTAACATTAACAGGACGCTTCCATATCTTATAAACACCTTCCAGCGTACGACGAGACTCAGATATCTTTAAATCAAAGCCTTCATGCCTGTGTAAAAGCAATAATTCACTTCTGTTTTTAAAGTTGGCGTCTTCAACTGATATAAAAGGCTGTCCAAAGTTAGTAAGTGAGAATAAAAGTTTATCTTTGATCTTTTTAAACTCACGACTTGCTATTTCCCACTGACCAGTACGTTTATTGGCATCAAAAGTAAAAAGCTTAAAACTTGCTGCAAATTCCGGCGTAAGAAATGTATCTATAAAAGTGACATCATTATATAGACGACGTATTTCAAATATTTTTTCTCTTCCAAGACCAAGTTTTTTATCCCATTCTCTTTTTAATCTATAATCATCACATTCTTCCCAATCTTTTCCAAACTGTCCCCTGTTCCATCTTTCTTCTATATGCCTAAAAAGTTCCAGGCCCAGTTTGTAAGGATTAAGTGAACCTGGCCTCATATGAACAGTACCACTGTGATGATCTGCAAAATCAATTATTTCTGAATCTCTAAGAGCTTTTTGGGTCATTATGGTTGAATGCCAATAGCTAGCCCAACCCTCATTCATTATTTTAGTCTGCCCCTGTGGAGAGAAATAATATGATTCTTCTCTTATTATAGAAAGGACATCTCTCTGCCAAGATTCAAGTGGAGCCTGTTCCTGTAGAAAATAAAGCACATCTTTTACTGGCTCAATAGGAGTTTTTTTTGATTTCTCTTTTTTCTTATCCAATCTATCTTTTTGCTGTTTCATAAAATCTTCTGGGTTTATGTATTTATCCATATACCCTTTACTTTTCATTTTATGGACTTTGTTTTTAGTGTCGTCCTCTATTAAAGACTTATTGCTAAGCAAACTAGCTTCTTCCTGATTCATTGCATAATAATCTATTAGATTTTCTATAGACAGACACACGTCTATAAAGTCCTCTACTACACCTATACCATGTTTATCCATATAGTTTCTTATCTTGGTTGAATGGTTGGCCATCTCGTCCATCATTTTTCTGTTAGTCCCAGAAAAATACATATTACATTTAAAAAAATCACAATGCGCAAAGACATGGGCCATTACAAGTTTATGGTCCATAAAATTATTTGAATTTAACAAATAGGCATAACAAGGATCATTATTGATTACCATTTCATATATTTTATGAAGTCCAAACTGGTAACTCTTTGATAGCCTGTCATAATCCATCCCAAATCGCCAGTGAGGATATCTCGTAGGAAAACCACCATAAGAAGCTATCTCATTTATCTGCTTGTAGTTTATCATCTCAAAAATAGTTTCAAAAAAATCTAAGCCATAGTTTCTTGCATAGACCTCTATCTCGTCTTTAACTTTATGCAATTCTGGTGGTAACGCTGTGCCGTATATCATTTTCCCTTACCCAAAAATTCTTTTATTGATTTTATTATAGAATCCTTATTCTCTATCGTAGAAAGAATCAGCTTTTCCTCTTCATTAAAACTTTCTTTAAGGTCTTTAATGAACTGCCCAGATCCATATCTGCTTACAACCTGACCATAGCAGAACAGATTGGATTTAGGCAATATTTGGTTCTTTAATAGCTCTACACATATTTTAGTATCTTCAGAAGACCAGTTATCTCCGTCTGAAAAGTGGAAAGGATAAATATTCCATTCTTCAGGTGAAAAATCCCTGTCTATTAACATATTACAAAGTTTATAGGCAGAAGATATTAGTGTTCCACCACTTTCTTTTGTACGAAAAAAAGTTTCTCTATCAACCATTCTTGCAGAAGCATCATGAATTATATATCTGGTCTCTATATTCTTATACTGACTTCTCAGCCACGTATCTATCCAAAAAGACTCTATCCTTACTATTTCCTTTTGCTCGTCACCCATACTACCAGAAACGTCCATCATATATATTATGAGCGCATTACACTGTGGCTGAATTATATCTTTCCAGCCTCTATATCTAAAATCTTTCTTTACTGGTATTATGATTGGATCATCTGGATCATATTCTTCTGCTGCGATTTGTCTTTTTAATGCTTCTTTATATGTCCTTTTAAAATGCACGAGAGATCTTGGCCCATTAAGGTGAACACCTCTATAAACCCTTTTCATCGCTTCTATTTTACTGGAGCCCTTGGGTTCTATTTTTGGTAGTTCAAGTTCTTCACCGAGCATCTTTGCCAATTCTTCATAACTTATGTCTATCTCTAGCTCATGTTCTCCTGGCTGGTTACCTGCATCACCCTGTCCGCTCTGTTCTTCTGGATCACCAGCAGGTCCCAGTGGGGTACCAACTTCACCATCACCCGAACTAACACCGCCAGTTTCTGGCAGACCATATCTGAATCGAGGAAGATCTATTCTAGGCACAGGAATACTTACATATTGTTTCCCTATCCTGCCTATCATTTCTCCCTGAGTAATATAGTTCTTAAGGTTTTGTTTTATCTTACCTTTAACTATATCCCTAAAGCGGGCATGATCTCTTTCTATTCTTGAAACCATGGTTTATTAGTTTTCTCTCCTAACATCACCCCTTGCAAAAATAGAGGCAACAAAATTTAGCACGTCTGTGGAACATATCTCACAATAACCATAGTTCTTAATAAGTCTGGACTTAACTATATCGATTTTTTCCTGAGTTTCTTTATCTACGACTCTAGTAACCAAAGAAGTAAGCTTGATTGTATCTTTCTGATCCTCGAATAATTTAAGCTCAAGAGCCTTATACAATCTTTCATTGGCAGTATAATCGAACTGCTTGCCGTCTAGTGCCAGGGACGCAATATAGTTCATTATCTCTTTTCTAAAATCATCCTTTCTGCTTTCTGGTATATCTATTTTTTCTTCTATAGACCTCATTAATCTTTCATCTGGCTCTTCATTTTCTCCAGTATATTTGTTCCTTACTTTTTCTTTTCTTGTATACGCTTTTACGTTGTCTATGTAGTTGGAACAAAGTCTTGCTATTGCATCATCGTCGGCAGATATTGCTCTTTGAACTTCGTTCTTTACGATATCTTCATATTCTTGCTTAACGACTGCAAGTAATTCCATGTAGTGTTTTTTCTTGTCTTCTGAATCGATAAGGCTGTGATGTTTTAATCCACCTTCCAGTTCATTCATTACCATAAAAGGATTCACACAACCCATATCTCCATAAGCAGCAGAAACAAGAGCATTACTTATCTTGTCCTGAATATAACGAGGAGAAATTCCATCCATTCCTTCATGTCTTGATTCTTTTCTAAGTTCCTTCACATCTTCCTCTGAAAAGCCAGTGAACATTTTGCCATCATAAAGTTTTAATTTCTGTATAAGGGAGATGTTCGCTTTTTTAGGTTGCTCAAGTCTTGTAAGGACAGCCCACATAGCAGCCATTTCAACAGTATGAGGGGCGATGTGTTTTCCTCTTACAGAACTTTCATTAAAATCTTTTTTATATATTTTTGTTTCTTCTGATAGTCTTGTTACGTAAGGTATATCAACCTTCAAAGTTCTGTCCCTTAATGCTTCCATATACTCGTTGCTCTGAAGTTTTCTATATTCAGGCTCGTTAGTATGTCCAAGTATTACAAGGTCTATATCTGTTTGTGAGAATTTTTTAGGTTTTATTTTATGTTCCTGACTTGCACCAAGAAGATCATAAAGGAAAGCAACATCAAGCTTTAGAACCTCGATGAACTCTATCATTCCTCTATTTGCAATATTGAATTCTCCATCAAAATTAAAGGCTCTAGGGTCAGAATCACTTCCAAAGATGGCTATCTTTCTGTAGTTAACATCGCCGGTCAGCTCTGTTGAGTCTTGGTTCTTTTCATCTTTTGGCTGAAAGGTACCGATACCTATTCTGTCTTTTTCAGAAAGGATCAGTCTCTTAACAACGACGTGCTCTACAACTTTAGTCCAGTCACCGTTGTAACGCTTCATCAGTTGATTGTATATGTATCTACAACTTGGGCAAAGATCACCATTTATATTTACCCTATGATCTGCCTTTTTACCTTTATTTATTTCTGACAGGAACTGTGCTCTAAGTTCTTCTGGAACAAGTTTTAAAGGTTCTTCATGTATAGGACATTTTAAGAATTGTTCTCCACCTAGTAATTTTTCCTCTCCTGCCGGAGGATTTGGATCAGACCATTTAAAAGAATATAAAGCTCCTTCTTCTGTTTTTGAATATTCCTCCAGACCTTCTTTTAAGAGCCTGGCTATTGTACTTTTTGCAGAACCAACTGGACCATGAAGCAACATAACTCTTTTTTCTGGACCATACCCTTTGGCTGCAGCTTTAAACATATCTATCAGCTTCATCAGTGACACTTCTAAGCCATATATAGCATCAGCACCGTTGTGAGTTTCATCTTTAAAAAAATTATATCTCATTATGTTCTTTTTAAATTCAACATATTCTTCAAAACCTTTTGAAGTTATCATGTCATGCATTCTTTGAAATGCATTTCTAGTTACCTGAGGTTTTTTAGCGACGATATCTACATAGTCTTGGAAGGATCCTTCCCAATTAAATTCTTTATACTCATCAACGTTCTGGTGATCTCTAACAAAAGATTTTACATCAAACTGACCCATAAGCCCTCCAAATTAGTCTATTTCTTGCCTAAGATAGTAACACCTTCTTATCAAAAACTCCAATATAAACACTGTCACTGTCAATAACTCCATATGTTCCATTATCCCTAAAGAATCCTGTATTCATATAGTATTTATTCCTGCCTTTTTCACTTTTGACATTACTAAGTTCTGAAACATGTGTATGCCCCATAACAACAAGGTCAATATTGGACTTATAAAGTTTATTAAAAGCATACTCTCTATAAGACAAGAACCTGTTTTCGTTCATCATTTTTGAAGAGCCTATGTTCCTACTAATAATTGAAGATAAAAGAGCAAGTTTATACAGAACAACATAGGGAATAAAATTAGTTACAATCTTAAAAAAACTGCTTCTTACTATAAACTTAAGGAAACGATACTTTGAATCTTTTGGGTCCAATCCGTCACCATGGAAGATAAAACAATTTCTATTGCCAATCTTTATCTGGTCTATACTAGAAGCTGTTTCTATAAAATTAAAGGGCAAAGTAAAATTAAAATCATGATTACCATAAAGGTAATATATTTTAGTTCCCAAAATAGATAGTTCTTCTAATTTTAGAAATAGATCAGAATATTTCTTAGACAAATAATAACCATCACCATAAAGGAACTCAAAAAGATCGCCTAATATAAAGAGCATTTCAGGTTTGTCTTTCTTTATTTGATCCAAGAAAGACAAAAAGCTTTCATAAACCGGATCGGATTTGCTTCCTATATGTAGATCTGAAACAAAAAATACTTTTGCCATACAAAAAGAATGTTATCATAGTTCTCAACATGGGTGTATTAATCTTTATCTTAGCGTTTACGTCCGTTTCTGCAAAGTTTAATGCAAGTGTAGAACTGCCTTTAAATTCTGAACTCATCCTTATAAGTAAAAACGAAGGGCTTTTGCGTGTAATGAAAAAAGGTAAAGACCAATATGAAAAAACCTATGAGTTCTTTGCCTCCTATGGACAAGCAAAAGGCAAAAAGCTTAAAGAAGATGATCTAAAGACACCTGTTGGTATTTATTTTGCTACAGAGATAATGACTCGTGGTGATCTGCCAGATAATAAATATGGTTCTGCTGCCATTGTGTTAAACTATCCAAATACAATTGATACCTCTCTAAAAAGAACAGGCAAGGGTATCTGGATACATGGTACAGAAGACATTGAGCGACTCAGTAATAAAAAATCAACTCTTGGTTGTATAATATTAGAGAACGAAGACTTACTAAAACTAATAAATAACAATAAAATAAGCGTTAACAAAACTCCGATTATAATAATTAATAAATTTGATGATGTAAGACTTTTGGGCTCAGACATAAAACAGCTTACTATAGAGGCTAATGATGGGACTGTAAAATATAGGGTTACTATTGCTGGACTAGAAAAGCCAAGTATACTATATGAAAGGTTAAACTAACTGACCTTGAGGAATAGATGGACGTAAAAGAAACGGACAATATAACCGTGGCAATCTATAAGGACTACAAAAGGTTCAGGGTTTTTAACATATCACAAAAGCTACTCACCTGGATAATAATAGTGAATTCTTTAGTCATCATTGGATGCATAATATTCTTCTTTGGTTTTATATTCCAGTGGACATATAACTGGAAAATAGTGGAAGAAAATAAGGTTCTTCAAAAGGAGATATCGTCATTAAAAAGATAGAAACAATACTCCAAACTTTGGATATAGATAAAGAAATGGACGTTATAAGTGTTAGTTCCCACTTTTCTGGAAATTTTTCTTTTGGTAAATATACAAGGATAGAGGGAAAAATTGATGGAACAGTTTCTTCTTCTGGACTTCTTATAGTAGGAGAAATGGCTACTTTAAAGGCTGACCTAATAGGAAAGGCTTTGGTAATACAGGGAACAGTCTATGGAAACATAACAGCAGAAGAATCTGTCACCATACATTCAACAGGGGACATTCATGGAGATATAAAGTCTCCTAAAATAGAAATAATAGATGGAGCAAAAATAGAAGGCAAGATCTTGATGTCCAGATACCATCCTGATTTTTCAAAACAATTAGAAATCACTAATTAATTTTTTAGCTGAATCCTTTAAGACACTCATTTCCTGAGAAGAAAGTTTTTTTGAGTCTATTATTTTAATACCAATACCTTTTATTTTTAATTCACTCATACCAGAATTCTTATAATAAGATAACCAGTTCTTATACTGCAAAAAGGTCTCTGGTCTTACTACACCCACATAAAGAGAATCATAATACCATCGCTCATAAGAGCACTTATCCATAAACATAGAACTGAATATATTAAAACCAGCCTTAACATCATTCTCCGATAAACCTTTAACATTAATAAAACGTCTAAGCCTGTCCATTAGGCTGACCAAAGCATTAACTCCATCTGTATTTTCCAGCATAATATCAAAGACAATGTTTTCTCCATTATTGACCATACAACAAGAAATCTTCGACTGGTCTGTGCAAATTTCTCTATATAAATGAAAGTATACAGGAAAAAGTTCATCCACTTTTGCGGACAGCACAACACCTAGTAAATAGAATTTTGAATACGGGCTATATGCTTCTTCTATAAAGGGAACTGGTTTTATTCCATGATTAACTTCAACAATGCTGGAAACACCTAATTCCTTATCATCAACACTTGGCTCTTCTCCTGAATAACAAACAAAGTTAGTCGGAGTTAAAAGTATCTTAGAATTTATAAAATTAGCATTAAAGTTCATCATAAACGGATTGTGTTCTTTTTTTACACTGCACCACATCGGAACACTTAAATTGTCAGATCTATAGACAGAGAAGGCATCACCTACTTTATTGTTTTGAACAAATATTGAACGAACACCCTTGTGTTCTACAGGGTGCAAACCTCTAACAAAATCTGTTCTCCTATACTCACAGGATGTAAGTAACAAGCATAAGGCTAAAAAAAACATGTCAAAAAGCTTCAAGACCTTACTCCTGTTTTAAATACATTTTAAATATATTCTCATAATTCAAATTTTTAAGAACAGCTTTCACTTCAGCTGAATCTAGAGTTTCCAACTTTTTACTGTAGTTGATAATTGAATCATAATCACCGGAACAGACCGATGATTTACCAATTAAGAACAATGCTGATTCTGTATCATTAAGAAGACCAAAAAACTTTTTGTTCAAGCTATTTTTTGCGCTTAAAAGAGCTGATTGTTCTAAGTTTGATGCTAAAAAAGATATTCTTTGAATAATCTTTGCAACAATTTCATCTGGATCTTTTTTTACGTTAGCAAGTGCTATTTCCAAAGTGCCATTATTTAAATAACAATCGTTGCTTATATAAATTTGTCCAGATAATGAACTTATTATTTCATCCTCGGTTAGGACTTGAGAGACTAGATCATATGCAAGGCTATCTTTCTTTGAACAACTAACAGATGGAAAGCCAAGTCTAATTGTAAAATTCTTTTTTGGAGAGCTAAGATAAACGACACTCCTGCCAGGAACTATAAGTTTAATAATCTCTTCATTAGAAAACCTCTCATCCATAAAACAGGGCTTGACGGAGAAGAGACTGTTTTTTGTTTTAGATTCAGTGCGTTTAGAATTAAGCACTATAATGGAATTATTGGGATTAATATAACAATGCAAAAAATTGTTAAATTCATCTAATTGTACACTGTCGACATCTTCCTTACTTCCATATTTACCTATGTTATATACACTCTTATGGTGTGACATTAAACCTAACATCGATGAATTTATTGCTTTGTGATCAAAATCATATTTAATAAGGGTGCTAACATTGTTTTTATAGAAAACAAAATCTGAAGGATCTATTGTCGTACTACCATAAAAAGCCGACCACACCTTAAGAAGATCAGACTCTGTAATGTCTTGAGAAAAAAACAAAGCATAGTGTAGATAATCCCATTCAAGATAAGATTTATATCTAAATCCTATCTCTTTAGATAACTTTTTGAGCCTGTAAGAGATAACATCTTGTGCCAACGCTGAAAGACCTGTTTTCTTGTTAAACTTTAAAGTTGAGCCATTCTTAAAAAAAAGATCAATCATATTTGAATCATTATCACTATTAATCGACGATGAAATCAAAACAGCACCATTTTTAAGTCTGGACCTTTTTAAATTAAGACCAGCTGTAGTATCTGAATAAATTGAGCACAAAAGAACGCAGATAATCAGGAATATCGTCATGTTTTAAGTATTATACTCCGCTGATCAGAGATATACCAAAAACAGAATTTTTTAGTATAGAGGTCTGAAGTTCCTTAAAATAGAGCCCAAAGTCAATTCTAAAAGTCTGACTAACATAACCTACTCCAAAACCAGCTTCTACATTATTCTCTTTGGTCATTCCATTTACTCTGGCAGAAACAGTCATAGAAAAATCTTCTTCTTCAGTTGGAAGCATTTCTACAGCAAATGCAATATCATATCTTTTTTGTGTTAATATTTTTTGACCATAGTCATTTTTAGTTCTAAAAACTGCTATATTATCGACGTTTATATTGAACAAAGATTTATAACTATACCCTAGACCAGCAGAAACCTCGCCGTCTCCACCATTCTCAAACGGATTTCTTACAGTAATCGAGCCTATTAAACCTGTTTTTTGAGCAGTTGGTAAACCAGGGCCAAAATCTATTCCAAAGTTAAGGTCCCAACCATTTATTATCTTAAGATAATTGTATCCAACATTCGCACCAATAAGCCACAATTTAGAAATTTGAGTCGAATAACCAAAATAAGTTTGCATTGATTCGGCAGTACGATGACTATCAATATCCTTGGAAGAAAGTATTAAGTGAAAACCATTATCACTAGCATAGCCAACAGATAAAGACTTATAAGTACCAAAAGCTAGACCAAATCCAAACTGGCCATTATTTGTTATACTAACACCTGCTGGATTGATCATCATCGCATCGTACCCTGAAATAAATGACCTACCGCCAAGTCCAAGTGAAAGGTCTTTAGCACCATAAGGCGTGACAATATTTTCAGCACTACCAAGCAATGTCACTAGCAACGATAAAAGTAATATCATGTGTTCCTACTTCAGTTATCTGTACATAAATTATACACTGCACTGTAAAATAAATATATATAAATTTACTTATTGAAAAGCTTTTATTGGGCTAAAAACACTAACAATATTAATGTCTTTCATTTTATGACCTCTTTGGCACCTGAATTGCAACATTAAACAGGTAAGAGGGGTAATTTACAATGGAAAACAGGATAATTGAATCCACTTTTATTTCTAGAAAGCCTTTATCTCCAATACTAGAGATCGTAACATCAGGAAACGGAAATAAAATACAAAAAAATATTCTATCTGATTGTGTAATAGTTGGAAGATCCGATCAGGCAGACATAAGCATTGAGGATGATAAACTTTCAAGAAATCATTTTATGCTTGTTAAGTCTGGGGACAAATATGAAATAAAAGATCTAAATAGCTCAAACGGTATAATAGTAAATGGTAAAAAAGTTAAACAGTCTATACTTACTGGCAGCGACACAATCATAGCTGGTGGAACGATGTTCAACTTCCTACTTACAAGAAGGGAC
>JBAXWW010000025.1:0-12611 GCA_037128215.1 bacterium
AAACGAATCTGACGAAGTATAAAGGAAAAAGATCAAGTGGTCGGGGAGACTGGATTTGAACCAGCGACCCTCTGCTCCCAAGGCAGATGCGCTAACCGGGCTGCGCTACTCCCCGACAAAATCGTTAAGTGTTTAACATACCTCTTTCACATATTCAAGATTTTTTAAATCTAACACAAATTCCACATGGTAAAGGGTTCCCACGGTTGGAAGGTATATTAAGTTCTACAAGTTCCATAAATCGCTGTGGTATGCTCAATATGTCAGAAACGACATCATTTAGTTCTTTTTGCTCAATATTCTGCTCATGACAGCTCATTAAGAAGAAAACAGGACCAGCTGGAGATAAAAGCGACTTTGAGACATTCAACAATTCCTCTAAATCCTTATTAAAAGTCCACGTTTTGTTCTTACCTCTTCCAAAAGCCGGAGGATCAAGGATCAATCCATCATAGAATTTTTCCCTTTTCACTTCTCTTTTCATAAAGGTCACAACGTCGTCAATTATCCACCTTATATTGCTCAACTCATTTATCTTGGCGTTCTCACCTGCCCAAGTAACAGCGGGCTTAGAACCGTCTAAATGACAGATCTCTGATGGGAATTTTTTGGATGCATCTGCACAAAATAACGAAGCTGCTCCAGTATAAGCAAAAGTGTTCATTACATTGAATTTTTTGTCACTATTATAAAGCTTTGTTCCCATCGTCTTTAAATGATTCGTTATTACGTCTTCCAACCATATCCAGTTTGGTATTTGTTCAGGAAAAAGTCCGACCTGGCCGTTTTGTGACAATTTAAGCTTAAGACTCATATTAGCAATCGGCAGGTTCCAAACAACATCACTGTCGACTTGCTTATCTGTGTTATCTACCCAGATGCCATCATCAAACTTAAAATCTGCCCTGTGCCATACAAATGGGTCGATCAGCTTATCCAAAAGAGCCTGTGGAGCCGGACGATCTAAAATATAATCGCCAAATCTTTCCAGACGTCTTCCGTTACCACTGTCAATAAGTTCATAATTTTTATAGAAAGTTTCAATTTTTTGCATTATTTAGTAGGTATATGAGAAAAATCGGTATTTTGCAAACAGCATTTCTTGGCGATACAGCTTTAGCGTCATCAATGATAGACAAGATAAATGACCTATATGGTAAAGACGCTGAAATACATCTTATAGTAAAAAAAGGGCTAGAAGACCTGTTCAAACATGATAAACGCGTCCACTCGATCATTGCCTTCGATAAGCGTAAAACAGACAAGAACCTGTTTGGCATAATAAGGACCATAAGTAGAATCAGAAAATTAAAATTAGATGTGATGTTTAACCTGCACAGATCCCTGAGATCAGGCATTGTTACCCTCTTTTCCGGTGCAAAAGTCAGAATAGGTTTTAAAGAAGCTGAGCTTAGTAATCTATTCACTAAAAGAGTAAAAAGAGAAGGAAGTCACGAGGTAATAAAAAATCATTTATTACTTGAAGCTTTTGATCCCCTGTTTAAAAAGAAAAGACCAGAGATAAAATCAAAGTATAAACTATTCGCTCCAAGCAAAAGTCCACTGGATGAACTAAATAAAATAACTAAAGAGCCTTATATAGTTATAGCTCCTGGTTCAAAATGGCATACCAAAAGATGGAAATGGGAAAGCTATGCAAAACTGACAGAAAAATTGCTAGCAACATATAATCACGAAATAATATTTACTGGAGATAAAGACGATAAAACTATTATCAACAATATAATCGAAAAGATAAAGAACGAGAAACATAAAAATCGCATAGTAAACTTGGCAGATAAATTAAACATCCCTAATTTGATGTTCATAATAAGCAAGGCTTCCCTTGTTATAACAAACGATAGCGCTCCTCAACATTTAGCAGTTGGACTTGATGTTCCAGTTGTTGCCATTTTTGGTCCGACTGTACGAAATCTTGGATATTATCCTTTTAGTGATCATGCTGTAGTCGTTGAGGCACATGAAGTAAAATGCAGACCATGCGGAACACACGGACACATGAAGTGTCCAAAAAAAGATCACAGCTGTATGAACTCGATTAAAGAAGAAAGTGTATATAACGCTGTAACAAAACTTTTATAGGAGAACCAATGGACAGATCAGTTGCTCTGGATTTACTAAAAAAACATGTAAGTAATCAAAACACCATAAAGCATTCACTTGCAAGCGAGTCTGTACTGCGAGCCCTTGCTGCAAAGTTTGGAGAAGATGTAGATAAATGGGGTATAGCAGGTCTACTGCACGATATAGATTACGAAGTATCTGAAGGCAATCCTGCAACTCACGGCATTATGTGCACAAAGATACTTAGAGAAAACAAAGTAGATGAAGAGATAATAGAAGCGATAAATGCACACAATGAACTAGCAACAGACGTTATTCCAAGGACTAAAAGATTTCATTATGCCCTTGCCTGCGGAGAAACCATAACTGGACTTATTACAGCTACAGCATTGGTATACCCAGATAAAAAACTTTCCAGTGTAAAAACAAAATCCATCACAAAAAGAATGAAAGAAAAATCTTTTGCGGCCTCTGTTAACAGAGATGTAATAATGGAATGTGAAAAGATCGGTCTAACAACAGATGAATTTGCACAACTAGCCTTAGATGCTATGACAGCCATTAGTACTGAACTAGGCCTTTAGGCTTTGCCATAAAAAAGATTGTATGTTAGAAATTATATCGACCTATTAAATACTTTTTAGGAGATGACCTATGAGCAAAAGCAGCCCTCTTATTGAAATGATGAATAAAAAAAGTGCACACAACTACAAACCACTTCCAATAGTTCTTGAAAAAGGAGAAGGTGTTTGGGTTTGGGACGTAGAAGGCAAAAAATATATGGATATGCTAAGCGCATATTCTGCTCTTAATCATGGGCACAGACATCCAAAAATAGTTGAAAGAGCAAAAAAACAGCTAGATAAAATAGCGTTATGTTCAAGAGCATTTCATGCAGAAAAGCTGGCATTGTTTTGTGACAAAATAACAGAGCTTACAAAATACGGCATGGTACTTCCAATGAATTCAGGAGCTGAAGCTGTAGAAACAGCTATCAAGCTAATAAGAAAATGGGCATACGTTACTAAAAAAATACCAAAACACAATGCAGAGATAATTGTATGCACAGATAATTTTCATGGAAGAACAACGACTATAGTTTCTTTCTCTTCTGAACATGACTATAAAGATAATTTTGGCCCATTCACTCCTGGATTCAAAATAATACCTTATGGCGATCTTGATGCTTTAAAGAAAGCGATCACGCCAAACACAGCAGCATTCTTAGTCGAACCTATACAGGGAGAAGCTGGAATATTAATGCCAAGCGCAGGATATTTAGAAGCTGCTCAGAAAATATGTAAAGAGAATAATGTTCTTACAGCATTTGATGAAATACAAACAGGTCTTGGAAGAACTGGAAAACTTTTCTGCTATATGTGGGAGAATGTACGTCCAGACATACTAATAGTTGGTAAGGCTTTAGGCGGTGGAATAATGCCTATAAGCGCAGTATTAGCCGATGAAGCTATACTTGGATTGTTCGTACCAGGAGAACACGGTTCTACCTTTGGCGGTAATCCACTAGCCTGTGAATGCGCACTTGCTGCAATGGATGTGCTTGTAGAAGAACATTTAGTAGAACGCTCACAAGAGATGGGCGAATATTTGATGGGTAAATTACGAGAGATGAATTCTCCTCATGTTAAACAGATAAGAGGAAAAGGTCTATTAATAGGCATAGAACTAAAAAAAGAATCAGGCGGAGCTAGAAAATTCTGTGAGGCTCTAATGAATCTTGGATTATTGTGCAAAGAAACACATGAACACGTTATAAGACTTGCGCCTCCTCTTGTAATAACTAAAGATGAGATCGACTGGGCTTTTGAACATGTTAAGGAAGTTTTAAAATAGTTTTGCAAATATTTGATATAAATTATTTAACACTTATATTCTTATGTGTAGCTGCTTTTTCTGCTGGATTCATAGATTCAATAGCAGGTGGTGGTGGATTAATAAGTCTGCCAGCATTATTAATATCAGGAATGCCCGCGCATATAGCATTAGGAACTAATAAACTACAATCTGCATGCGGCACAACTTTAGCGACTATAAATTATGGCAGAAAAGGAAAGATAATCTGGAGAATAGCACTTCTTGGAATACCATTTGCTTTGATCGGTGCAGCATTAGGAGCAAAACTTACTCTATATTTTTCTCCTCAAATATTGACAAAGATACTTGTTTTTTTACTTCCTCCAGCAACTATATTAATGTTTCTTTCAAACGTTTTACTCAAAAGAGGAAAACAGTTTGAACATAAAATAAAAAAAGAGATTATTGCAATACCGCTGGTCTGCTTAATGATAGGTCTATATGATGGTTTTTATGGACCAGGAACTGGAACTTTTTTAATAGTTTTTATGGTCCTATTCGCAAACATCAGCTTACTAAATTCAAGTGCAACATCCAAAACATTTAATTTAGCATCTAACATAGGTGCTTTGATTGCTTTTATGTTCGCTGGCAGTATTAATTATAAACTAGGGTTTTGTATGGCAGGAGCAAATATCGCTGGAAATTATTTAGGTAGTACACTTGCCATCAAAAAGGGAAATGCTATGGTGCAAAAATTTGTATACCTAGCAATATCATTATTGTTTATTTATTTGCTATTCAAAAACTAGGTTTTATCGCTATGAGTAAAAAAAATAAATTTATTTTTGATCCTGAAAAAGCAGCGCTTATTATAATAGATTTGCAAAATCATTTTTCTCACCCTGAAGGTAGAGCTTTTTTGTCTTCCAGTATAAAAATATTACCAAATATACTAATGTTATCAGAAATTTTCCATTCCAAAAAAATACCAGTAATAGCAACAAGACACAGCCATAAAGCAGAAGACGACCTAGGTATGATGGGAAAGTTCTATAACGACTATATAAGAAGCAATGAATGGGACTCATTGTTAGTAAAAGAAATTAACAAAAATGATAACATAAAGATAATAGACAAGAATACATATGATGCTTTTTGGAAAACTGATCTAGAGGAATATTTAACAGTAAAGGGAATTAAGCAACTTGTCATAACCGGATGCATGACTCACCTCTGCTGTGAAACAACCGCAAGAAGTGCCTTTATTAGAGGATTTGAAGTATATTTTATTAATGATGCTACTTTCACAAAGAATGATGCTTTACATTCAAACACACTACACAATATTGAGGATGGTTTTGGAGTAATAATGTCTACAGAGGAAATTATTAGAGCATGCCAGAAAACAATATAAAAAACATAGTAATTATAGGAGCTGGACCAGCTGGTGCAAGTGTTGCTATCCAACTTAAAAAAGCGGGAATTGAACCATTTTTAATTGATAGTAAAGGGTACGCAGGCGGTTTGATAGAAAACGCATATAAAGTTCAAAATTACATAGGATTAAAAGACATAAAAGGAAAAAGTTTCTCTGAAAAAATTAAAAATGATCTGGAATCTTTTAACATAAAGATAAAACATGCAAATATCTCTGAAATAAAAAAAAGCGACAAAGATCATTTTATTGTAACAACAAGCTCAGAAAATTTTAATTCTAAAATAATAGTACTAGCTGTTGGAACAAGCCCAAAAACTTATGAGCCAATAGACAACGACTTAAGGAACAAGATATTTTATGATCTAGTCACATTACAAAAACATGATTCATTTAACATTGTGAAACATATCATTATAATAGGCGGAGGAGAAAGTGCCTTTGATTACGCCTTGTCTTTATCTGATTTAGGCAAGAATGTTTTAGTATTGGTAAGAA
The DNA here is from genome assembly GCA_037128215.1 of bacterium. Classification (GTDB taxonomy): domain Bacteria; phylum Bdellovibrionota; class JAFGOL01; order JAFGOL01; family JAFGOL01; genus JAPLFT01. Next base: position 5,837 of record JBAXWW010000025.1, read on the forward strand.
ACAATCTTTCTAAAGTCCGGGGCATTTTAAAAGATGAAGTAGAAAAGAATAACAAAATCAAAATCATATACAATGTAAAACAAGACCTGATTAATAAATATATCAGAGAGAATGATCTTACACTCTCTGCAATAGGAAGAAAAAGCGCTTTAGATAATATCAAACTAGGATTTGAACTTCCACATCCTAATGTCTATGTAATCGGAGACGCAGCACACGGAGCACTTGGACAAACAGCAATAGCATCTGGAGAAGGTATTGCCTGTGCCAATTCAATTATTAATCTATTCGGAGATAAAAATTAGTTGAAGATCATATACAACACTCCTGAACATGACGTGGCACGAGTATACGTTGCTGAATTAACTGATGGCTCCAGAATAGAATTTGTAGAATCTACCCAGCCACCCTATTCCAAAGAAGAAAAACTAATAATAATTGTATCTACGCTAAAAGGTTGTCCTATTAATTGCTCTTTTTGTGATGCTGGTGGTTACTACAACGGCCGTCTAACATATCAACAAATATTAGATCAGATATACTATGTAATAAATAATAATTATAAAGACAACGTACCTAAAACAAAAAAACTCAAAATACAATTTGCAAGGATGGGAGAGCCAGCCTTTAATCCAGATGTTTTAAGAGTTTTGGAAGAACTACCTAATATATATGACAGCGATATCCTTATGCCTTCTATCTCTACAATAGCTCCAAGGAGATGCGAAACTTTTTTTGATAGTTTAATACAGATAAAGAAAGGGAAATATCCAAATGGTAAATTTCAACTGCAGTTCTCTATTCACACCACTGATGAAATATTAAAAAGAAAACTAATACCAGCAGACACTTGGGATTTAGAAGAAATTGCCTCATATGGGGAAAGGTTTTGGACTACTGGAGACAGAAAAATAACATTGAATTTTGCCACACCTGTCGGATATCCAATAGAAGCTGAAAAACTACTAGAACATTTCAATCCTGAAAAATATCTAATAAAGCTAACACCTGTTAATCCAACAAAAAAAGTAGAAACTAACAAACTATGTTCAACAATAGACCCTGATAATCCACAAAGAAATAAAGCAATTTGTTATAGTTTAGAAAAGCATGGATATGACGTTATCTTAAGCATAGGAGAACTTGAAGAGAACAATATCGGTTCAAATTGCGGGATGTATATAGATAAGAGAACATCTAGCTCGATAATTCTACAGTAAAGGTACTTCCCTCTCCTACTACACTCTGCACAGTTACTTCTCCGCCGTAAAGTTTAGCCAATTTTTTAATTGTAGATAAACCAAGGCCACTGCCAAGTATACCTATTGTATGTTCATTCTTTATTCTTACAAATTCTTCAAATAATCTGGAGATATCTTCTTTTTCTAGACCTATACCTGTATCAGATACAGCTATTCTTATTTTGTTATCATTTTTTTCCAACACAATATCGACTCTTCCATTCTCTTTATTGTACTTAACAGCGTTAGTTATAAGATTGTTCAAGATTATCTCTATCTCACCTTTATCTGCATGCATCTTAACTGGAGTTTTAATGTTGAGTTCTATTTTTATATTTCTCTTAGCAGCTTCAAAGTTAGCCATTTCAACAGAAGATTTAGCCATATCTTCAATATTTATTTCTTCAAAATTACGTTTTTTGTCGCCTGATTCTATTCTTGTTACATCCAAAAGATCAAAGATGAGCTTCCTCATACCTTCAAGTCGAACCAAACTTCTTCCAAGCATCATGTCATAATCTTCTTTGCTTATAGTTTCATATCTCTTTTGAAGGATATTAAGATATCCCTCTATAGCAGCAAGTGGCGCCTTAAGTTCATGAGAAAGAATAGAGATAAATTGAAATCTTAATTTCCTTTTTTCTTCCTCTGATTTCCTTGCATGTCTTGCAAGAAGTAAATGTACCGTTGCCTTTCTTAAAGAGGATCTTAGTTCATCTGGAGTAAATGGTTTTGCTATAAAGTCATGAGCCCCAAGTTTTGTAGCTTGGACAGCAGCCTCAAAAGTAGCATAGGCTGTTATCATTATAGGGATCATGTCATATCCTTTTTTTGTTATCTTCTCCAGGATATCAAGGCCGCTACAATCAGGAAGCTTGTAATCAATAAGTGTTATATCAAATTTTTCTTTTTCCAGAAGATCAAGGTACTCTTTTCCTCTGGTGACATATTTAACATCAAAAGAGACTTTTATACCAAGATCATTAACCTCAACAACGAAGTCGCGTACTATACGCTTAGCACCTAAGCACATCCCTTCTTCATCATCAACTATTATAACTTTGAGTCTTTCTTCACTGGTTAATTTCACTTATTTCACCAACCTTTTTATTTCTTTAAGAAGCTGTTCTGTTCTTACTGGTTTAGTGAATATTGTGTCCGCTTTTATCCAGTGTTTTTCATCTTCAGTTATTGAACTGAATTCTATACCTGTTTTACTTGTAACAGCAGTTACCATTATTACTGGTGTATCTGGATACTGTTTTTTGATTTCATAAGAAAGAACAAAACCAGCGTCGGGAGACTCCATCATTAGGTCAACTATTGCTATATCAGGTTTTAATCCCTTAAGGACTTCCTTAGCTTTTTTCCTACCCTCAGCAATAACGACTTCATATCCTTCTGCTTCAAGTTCATATTTTTCCTGAAGAAGGAAATCTGCATCATCGTCTACTAAAAGCACTGTCGTTTTCTTGTTCATCTAGCCAATACTCCTGCAACTGTTTTAGCAAGCTTATCTGGATCTACAGGTTTATCTAGAAAACTTACTACTGGGCCCCAAGTATCATTTGGTTCGCCCATCCAATTAGCCTTATCTGTAGCTCCTGACATTATGATCAAAGGCATATTAGGGAATCTTTTACCAATTTCTCTAGCAAGAGCAAAACCTGCAGTTCTGTGTTCCATCATTACATCTACGATCATAAGATCTGGTGTCTCTGTTTTAAGTCTTTCTAGAGCCTCTTTTGCTGTGTGAGCTGTAATAACCTTGTGACCATTTTCTTCAAGAACCATCTTGTTCTGTTGAACTAGATCCACATCATCATCTACTAAAAAAATCTTTGCCATTGTTATGACCTCCTTTAACTAAATCTTAAATCCATTCTTAAGTTCATGCCTTGGCATACTAATAGTTATCTTAGTACCCGTCGGAGCTTTTTCAACATCATTATTAGATTCAACCCTAATATCTCCCGAATGCATCTTTATTATTCCATAACTAACCGGAAGTCCCAACCCTGTCCCCTTACCTATTTCCTTAGTGGTAAAGAATGGATCAAAAATTCTGTTAATATATTTTTCTGGTATGCCTGTGCCTGTATCTTCTACGACTACAATAAGATTATTATCATCACCATCTACAACTAATGTTAACTTATCTTCTTTATTAGTACCTGTCATAGAATCTATTGAGTTATTTATTAAATTTGTCAGAACTTGGGAGAACTGGTCCCTGTCTAATTCTGCTGTAGGAGGATCAAGTTTATTCACAAGCTCGATCTTTACATGTGAGGGACTAGATATTACGTCAAGGCATCTGTTGATAAGGTCCACAACATTAACAGGTGTTCTAACGATCCTGTTCTGTCTTGAGAAATTAAGAAGGCCTGAAACTATTTTTTTACATCTATCTGCCTGTTCAACTATTATTTTAACATCCTGACCCATTTCTGAATTATCCTTACTGCACTGCTCCAACAAAATATGTGCATACATAAGGACAACGCCTAACGGGTTATTTATCTCGTGAGCTATACCAGCAGCCAACTGCCCCATACTTGCCAGTTTATCTCTATGTGTAAGAGCTTCCTTAACACTTTTCATCTCGCCGTATGATTTTTCCAGATCAGAGACAGTATCCTTTAATTTTTCTATGGTGTAAGGCAAACACATTTCATTTTCTGCAAGCCCTTTTAATATAGCCATCGCATGGTCCCTGCAATTTTCGTAACCACAGGCTCCACAATTTAATTCATCCTGTTCCGTAAACTTACCCATTCTCTTAAGAACTTCATTTATTTTATCGTCAGAAGGAATGGGTATTCTTTGATCATTAACATGAAATTCACATTTAAGATCTATCTCAGCAAATTTTTCTATGTTGTTTTGCCATTCTTTTATATCTATTTTTTTCATCTTATCGTTAACATAAGAGCTTACTTTGCTTCTTCTCTTATATAACGGAAGTTTACTGTTTATCCCTGCGCCCATAACACAACCTTCACAACAAAGTGTCTCGAGCAAATTGGTCATTAAGCTTTCTTTCTCAAATTCTTTAATAGCTTCTACAAAGTTATTTCTTCCGTCAGCAACAACAACATTGCCTTCTACAAGGTCCTCTTTTATATTGGCTGCATGCAACATTCCTCTGCTTATGGCAAAAAGAGAACCATTAGAAGCAGATGGTCCATCAAATTCTAAAGGCTTTGCGTTTTCTCTATTAATACCCTGAAGGCCAAAAAGTTCTCTCAACTCAACAAAGGTCAGAACCTCGTCAATTTCTCCTTTATATCCCTGTTTATCTTTTTCTACTTTTTTAGCAACACAAGGACCTATAAAGACTATCTTAACATCATTACCATGTATTTTTTTTACGACTCTGGAGCTTGCTATCATAGGAGAAGCTATCGGTGCCAGATAATCAACCAGATTTGGATGATATTTCTCAACATAAGCAACTATCGCTGGGCATGTCGTTGCTATGTAAGAACCATCCTTGTTATTATCTACCAATTTTTTATATTCTTTAGCAACAAGGTCTGCACCAAAACCAACTTCATATACAAAATCAAAACCAAGCATCTTTAAAGCACCAACTACTATCTTGTAATCTACATCATGAAATTCTGCAGGAAAGCTTGGTGCAAGTATTGCTATCTTTGGTAATTTCCCAGCAAGTATTTTTTTTACGCCTTTTATGGACGATTGTACAACTTTGGCTTTTTGGCTACACACTCTTACGCAGTTACCACAGCCTATACATCTTTCTCCCATAACATCAGCCTGACCATCTATTATCCTGATTGCTTTGGCAGGGCACTCCCTTACACATGTAAAGCAGACTCTACATTTTTCTTTTATAGTTTTAACTATGGAAGATCCGTCAGAAAGCTGCATCTCTTTTAGCCTCAATAATTAGTCTTTCTCTTCATATATTTTGTATGAAGCAGTTTATGACTTTTATGACTTAGTGGTTTATCAAGAAAATCCTTATAAATGGATTTTATTAATTCGTTATTGTGTGAAGTCCTTATTTTGGAATCCTTATCTATCTTGTACAAAGATTTCATTCTGGCTTCTATTTTTTTCATTTCCATTCCGTATGGCTGTCCACCTCCGGCAATACAGCCTCCAGGACAAGACATTACTTCCATAAAATGAATATTCTTTCTACCAGCTTTTATTTCTTCCAACATTCTTCTAGCATTACCCAGACCACTTACAACTGCAACATTAAGATGCAGATTACCTATTTTATAAGTAGCTTCTTTTATTCCTTCAAGACTTCTTATTTCTTTTAACTCAGGATCTTTCATTTCTTTACCGGTTATAAGAAAATGAGCTGTCCTTATTGCCGCTTCCATAACACCGCCAGTAGCTCCAAACAATTTACCAGCAGAACTTCTTTCTCCAAAAGGATTATCTGCAACTTCTGCCTGAAGTGATCCAAAATCAATATTGAACATTTTTAATATTTTTGCCAGCTCTCTGGTAGTTATTGCCACGTCTATATCTGGATAATCACCAGACATCATTTCTTTCCTGTCAGCTTCAAATTTTTTTGCAGTACACGGCATTATACTAACACTGTATATTTTGGAAGGATCTATTCCCTCTTTTTGCGCATAATAGTTCTTTATTACTGAACCAAGCATCTGTTGTGGACTTTTACATGTAGAGATATTCTCTATGAACTCAGGATAGAATTGTTCTACAAATTTTACCCAGCCAGGAGAACAGCTTGTCATCATCGGTAGTGTTCCGCCAGTCTTTATCCTTTCAACAAGTTCGGAAGCTTCTTCCATTATTGTAAGATCGGCAGAAAATGCTGTATCAAAAACTCTTTTAAAACCTATTTTTCTTAATGCTGCTGTAAGTATTCCGCAGACATCTGTACCTTCTTTGAAATTAAAATATTCACCTATTGTAACTGAAACGCTAGGTGCATGTTGTGCTACAACAACTTTATCTGGATCCATTAAAGCATTTATAACTTCTTTGATATTATTTCTTTCAGACAAGGCTCCTGTAGGACAGATCCTTACGCATTGCCCACAGTTAATACAGCTAGATAAATTCAGTCCTTGTTTAAATGCAGGAGCGACCATTGAATCACTTCCTCTGCTTACAAAATCTATTGCAGAAACTCCCTGGATCTCTTCGCACATCCTTACGCATCTTCCACAAAGTATACATTTAGAAGAATCCTTTACTATGGATATACTTGAATTATCAATCTCATAATCTGTTTTAACGCCGCTGTATCTTCTTTCTCTTATTCCAAGTTCTTCAGAAAGGTCCTGTAATTCACAGGTACCATTCCTTTCACAGTACAGACAATCATCAGGATGATTGACCAGTAAAAGTTCTATTATTGTTTTTCTAGCCTTTAGAACTCTTGGAGAATGTGTCTTTATTTTCATTCCGTCACGGATCTCTAAGGCACAACTTGGAACAAGATTATGCTCGCCTTCTACCTCGACAACACACATTCTGCATGCACCAGAAGGAAAAAGCTCATCCATATGACAAAG
>JBAXWW010000026.1:0-12453 GCA_037128215.1 bacterium
TAGCCAGCATGGATATGCCATGAGCTTACATGGATATGCCATGTGTTGTGCATGGATATGCCATGTGTTGTGCATGGACAAGCCATGTGACTGCATGGATATGCCATGTGACTGCATGATGGACAAGCCATGTGGCTGTTCATGATACTATATGGAATTCTAAGAAGCATCGTAGAAATGTTTAGAGGTGATATAGATCGTGGATTCGTTATGAATAATTACCTGTCTTATTCTCAGGCAATATCAATTCCAGTAGTACTATTTGCTTTCTATATGTTAATCTTCTATAAAAAGGAAAAGTTTATTCTTCCGTATAATAGAGGCTAATCTCTTTATCCAAAACTTCAAATTTATGTTTGAGTTCTTTAAGGAACATATCAAAAGTTGATTTCATAGTATGCGGCATATCTTCTGTGTATGTTACGTAGAAAGTAAGGTCATCCAATGTCTTATAAAAAGAATCTATTTTTTTAAAAAGGCTCTTTGGGAGAAGTATAAGGCTATGAAAATCTAGGTCAAAGAACCTGCTGTGTAAGGTCTTTAAAAGAGGTTCTCTTGTTCTTTCCTTTGACCATAATTTAAACAGGACATCTTTTCTAAAATCTACATCAAACATTATCCGCTCTATCTCTAACTTTAAAAGACAGATCAACCTGACGAATTTCTCTTCGTCATCAAGCCATTTTTTTTCCCTTATTTTTTTTCCTTTACCGACCATTATTAATCCTATAAATACGTATATTATGAAGAGAAGCTCAAAAGGTCAACCCAACTTACAAAAAACAAAGGTCTAAGTACCTTCAGTAATAGATAATCGTCTACCAAACGCAAGGCATCCATTAAAAGCCTACATCGCAGAAATATCAAAATACCCAGTACTTTCTAGAGAAGAAGAGGAAAAAGTAGTAGCAAAAATGATGGCTGGTGACGTAAAGGCGGCCAAAATGCTTGTCATGGCTAACCTTAGGCTAGTCGTAAAAATAGCCTTTGAATATAAGGGAACATATCAAAATGTTATGGACCTTATACAGGAGGGAAACATTGGCCTTATGAAGGCCATTAGCGTTTATGATCCTAAAAAAGGCGCAAAGATGTCATACTATGCTTCCTGGTGGATAAGATCTTACATATTAAAATTTATGATCGACAATTTTAGACTTGTTAAAATAGGAACGACCCAGGCACAAAAACGTCTATTCTATAATCTAATACAAGAGCAAAAACGTTTAGAAAATCAGGGTCAATTAGCATTACCAGAGACCTTAAGTAAGGAACTGGACGTGTCTGAAAAAGATATTGCAGAGATGACCACACGTCTTCTTGGTAACGCAGAAGTTTCATTTGATCAGCCTATAAATGAGAATGAAGAAGACGGAAAAACATTTTCCTCAATATATGAAGATAACTCCATGCGTCCAGATAATATAGTTGAAGAAAAAGAGAGGCAGACACAGTTAAGAGAAAAACTTAAAGAAATTTCCAGTACCTTAAACGACAAAGAAAAAGTAATACTAAAAGACAGGCTGCTTAGTGATACACCATGTACACTACAGGAGATTGCAGATCGATTCGGTATATCAAAAGAAAGAACAAGACAATTAGAGGAAAGAATCCTGAAAAGAATGAAAGAAGAACTGTCTGATTTCAATGTATAGTAATTATTTTTTTGTAGCAATAATTACGGTATGGCTTCCTGCTAAATTCTGTTTGGAAATAAGTAGTTTAAATAACTCCTTGTTTCTGTTACGTTCCGATTTTGAAAAACAAGAAATATAAGTCGACAAACAGATAAACGGATACAGAAGTCTATAAAGGACTAGTGATCCTTTTCTACATTTAGGACAGGTCAGCAGCTTAATATCAAAACCTGATCTCTTAAGTATAAAATACATGTAGTGTAAATCTATCGGATTTATGTGTTCAAAATATATGTTCTTTGTATCATGAGGAATAGGTTTTGCTGCAAGAGAATGAAATCCAGATAGAAAAAATTTAAAACGACTTTCTAGAGAGTGAACGTTTGGTGTTGTTATTATAAATTCTCCACCTGTTTTTAGCACTCTAGATACTTCTCTGATAAAAGAAAACTGATTTTCTATGTGTTCAATACCCTCTATAGAAACGATATAATCAAAATAATTGTCTTCAAAAGGAAAGTTTAAGCTCATATCAACTTTCTTATAATTAACATCTTTAAAATAATGTAAGACAGGATCAATTTCAGCCGCAATTCCATCAAACCCTATTTTTTTTAACTCCCTCAAAAGATATCCAGGTCCAGATGGAATATCCAAGAGATGTCCTTTAGGTCGTCCAGCTAAATATGAAAAGACCAACTTGTGTAGTTCTGGGTTATGTAACGCTGGCTCTGGTATTTTTAAACCCATGAAAGAACTTCCCCTGTTCTAGAGCCTGTTGGTTTGTTTTTTTCTAGAGCTATTTTACCATTAACTACAGCAAGGTCTATTCCTTCAGATAATTTTCTTGGATCTGTATATGTTGATTCACCTATAAAACTATCTGTATCAAGAAGAATAAAATTAGCCTTTAACCCTTTTTTTATTCCCCATTTAATTTTATAAAATTCTGCTGGGGTTGATGAAAGTTTTGATATTAAATTACTAACATCACCTTTTGAATAATTATTAAAATAAGTTGGGATCGTAGAAAACATATCAGGAAGATAACGACCTTCCCTGTAACCTGTTGTAGCGGGGATCACAAACGAATATTCAAAGATCTTTCTTAAGTGTTCAGAATCTATAACAGGATGTTCAACAAAAACCTTATCAAAATCGGTAGTTAAAAGACCAAGGATAGTATCATAGACAGTCTCATCTTTTTCCATAGAGATGTTTTCAAGACTTACACCTTCATATTTTTTCATATCTTTTTTTGAACTTGTTACTAATTTAAGAGCTTCAAGTTCATGTTCGTTATAATCTAGTCCTGATAGTAAAGTTTTTACATTCTCTGATTTTTTGAATTTAATCCTTATCTCTTCAGATGATTCATTCCGCATACTTTTAGGCAAGAGATCTGCTAGTTTTAATAAACGGCTAGTATATGGAGATATATCAACAATTACTCCCTGTGTTTCTTTTTTCCTTTTATCTATTATAGAGAGCATAGAATCAACATGGCTCACACTATTAGGAAGAATACGACTAATATGAAGTCTTAAGCCGTAAGTCCTAGCTAAAGTGATAGCTTTATCTACATCCTTAAGAATTTTCTTTGATCTTTCTATGTTAACACAAAGGACCCCCTCCTTCTTTTTTAATATATTTAACAGCATAGAAAGTTCTTTATCATCATCCCAACCAATATTTGATGGCTCCAAGTGTGAAGAGATAGAAAGACCTATCGCTCCATCATCCATTGATTTTTCAAATATATATGCAAGAGCAGAAAGGCCTGTAGAAGATAGCTTCGGATTAAGAGAACATTCAAGCCTCATGGTTCCATGAGGGCTATAGAACAACATATTAGATGCTGTCTTTAGATGCAGATGATCAAGATATTGAAAAACAGATTCCCATCTCCAATTTAATTGAGGATTTCCAAGGCTAGGAGCAGACAGTTCAGTATGTAAAAGGCAATTTTTGCTACTCACAGGTGCAACACTAAAAGCATCCTGTCCAATTACTTCTACTAATATTCCCTGGGATAAAGCATTTATTCTTGATGGATCAGCTAATGAATACAGATCACTCTTGCTGTGGACATCGAAAAAACCAGGTAAAAGATATTTACCCTTTGCATCTATAACTCTATCAAAGTGATTTACAGGTATAGAAGGCTCTTCGTTATATATTTCAACTATCCTTGTACCAACTACCGCAACACCGCCAGGAAAGATCTTTTTTGAGAGAGGATCAACAAGCTTTGCGTTAGTTATTAAAAAATCCATAATTTTAAATAGAATCTTTTTTCTTAAAATATTTTTTTATTAACAAGAATCCTACTACAAGTAAAAAGACTGCTACAAGCGCATACTCTACATGTCTTACAGAAGAAATTACAGCATCTATGTTCTTACCATTAAGATACGCAAGATAAACAAGAGTTGGAACACTAATGCAAGAAGCCAAGGCATCAAATAATATAAAGCGGCCGTAACCAATTGAGACCATTCCTGACGTAAAAAATATAGAATACCTTAACCCTACGATAAACTTACTTATAAAGACAAATTTACTTCCATGCTTAGAAAGAAGCTTTTCTGCTTTTTGTTCCAACTCTCTAGTTATTAACCTGTTTAATAGTGGAACATGGAATATTTTTGGTCCTAAATGTCGGCCTAAAAAATAGATAATACTATCGCCACAGAGAACTGCTGTAAAACCAACGAGAAGACCAATGTTTGGATCTATAAAGCCTTTATAAGCAACATATCCAGTAGCAAGAAAAACTAGGTCTTCTGGAAAAGGAAAACCAACAGCTCCTGCCATTAACAGCAAAACGATGGTCCCATATATATGGATCGCACTTGCATTATTAAAAAACGACAAAATATGATCCATTAATTCCTTCTATAGATTACAAGTAGTCGCTATAGCTAAGACTATAGACAAGAACTTTGACTCATGTGTATCTGACCTTGAAGTAAGGACAAGAGGAACCTTTGCTCCAGAAACGATAGCAGCAGAACGTCCTTGTCCAAAATTACATAGTGCCTTGTATATCATGTTGCCGCTTTCTATATCATCAGCAAGAATAATATCTGCATCACCAGGGACATCAAGATGATCTAGCTTTTTTACTTTTGCAGCATGCTTAGAAACAGCAACATCAAGAGCAAAAGGTCCATCTACAAAAACATCCCCTAATTTACCTTCTTTAGCCATCATTGATAATTTTTGAGCATCAAGAGTAGCTGGCATTTTTTCTGGATTCACTGTCTCTACTGCGCATATAGCTGCTACTTTAGGTTTTTTAACACCCAAGCATGATAGAACTGATGCTGCATTCTGTATAAGCTTAACTTTATCTTCCAATGTAGGTCTTATAGTTACAGCAGCGTCTGTAACGACCAAGAATTTATGATAAGTAGGAAGATCAAACAAAGCCACATGGCTTAAAAGTTTGCCTGACCTAAGTCCTTTTTCTTTATTTAAAATAGCGCGCATGTAGTCAGATGAACTAACAAGGCCTTTCATCATAACAGAAGCCTTACCGCTATTAATAAGATCTGTGCATGTTTCTCCACATTTTGCTATATCAGGTTGATCTATGATCTCCATTCCTGAAAGATCCATATTACATTCTTTTGCAACTTTTAGGATATTAGCCTTGTTACCAACCAGGAAAGCATCTGCAACACCACTATTTCTTGCTTCAACTACAGCAGCTAACACTTCTTCATCGTCGGCACACATAACTGCAACTTTTCTTTTAGAACCATCTTTAGCGTTCTGTTGTTTTACCATTTGTATCAATTCATCAAAATTTGAAACACGCATTTTAATTAAACTCCTTTGCTTTTTCTTCTTTATTTAAAACCCTCAGAGCGCCAAGAGCGAGAGCTTTCATCTCTTCCTCACCAGGAACAACCTCTACGGGTGCTATAAATGAAACTCTACTACCTATATAATCAACTAGCCTCTTGTCGTTAGCAACACCACCAGTTATTATTACTCTATCAACTTTACCGGAAAGAACAGCAGCACAAGAACCTATCTCTTTAGCTGTCTGATAACACATAGCATTAAATACTATTCTCGCTTTCTCATCCTTGTTATCTATTCTTTTCTCAACTTCTATCATATCGTTTGTGCCAAGGTATGCAACAACACCACCCTGACCTTTTAGCATTTTCTTTACTTCCTGTTTGGTATATTTACCGCTAAAGCAGGTTTCAACAAGCTGACCTGAAGGAAGTCCTCCAGAACGTTCTGCAGAAAACGGACCATCCCCATCTAAAGCATTGTTAACATCAACGATCTTACCTTTTTTGTGTGCTCCAACACTTATTCCACCACCTAGATGAGCTACAACAAAATTACAGTCTTCATATTTTTTACCAATTCTCTCTGCTACTGATCTTGCAACTGCCCTTTGGTTTAGAGCATGGAAGATGGATATCCTTTCAAAATTAGGGTGACCTGCAAAACGAGCTTCAGGCTCTAATTCATCAACAGCAACTGGGTCAACTATAAAAGCTGTAACATCTATCTTTTCCGCAATTGATTTTGCTATTAAAGCACCAAGGTTAGAAGCATGTTCTTGCTTTGGGGCTTTTAGATAATCACACATTTCCTTGTTAACTATATAAGTTCCACCAGGCATCGGTTTAAGAACTCCACCACGACCGACGATAGCACTTATTGAACTGGTAGCGATTTTGTTCTCTTCCAAAAACTTTAGAACAAGTAGTTCCCTATATTCATGTTGATCAGCTATGGTATTAAATCTTGAAAGTTCTCCTTCGCTATGTCTTAAAGTAACTCTTACAACTTCCTTATCATCATCAAAAACAGATATTTTTGTAGACGTAGAACCTGGGTTAATTACTAAAATCCTGTAAAACACTTTCTGTTTTCCTCCGTTCCACTTGTAACATATTCAGCTACCTTTCTTATTATAGCAATATTCTTATCTGCTAGATCTTTTCTCTTAAGTGATTTGTGAACGACGTGTTCCAATTTTTCTACTGGGATCACATTAGTAGCCGCAAGGTACGCTGCTAAGGCAGCAACACTTTGTGCAGCAGGAACACCCATTTCTGTAGCTATTCCAGTTACAGGAACGTAGAAAACTTTAACGTCTTTTCTTGTTACTTTTGCATCTATTATAGATGAGTTAACTATGATCGTTCCCCCAGGAACAACTGCTGTTTCAAATTTTTCTAATGAAGGACCATTCATTGCTATAAGAACATTTGGTGTTTCTACAAGAGGAGAACCTATTCTCTTATTGCTAACTCTTACGTTACAGTTAGAAGTACCACCTCTCATTTCTGGACCATATGATGGTATCCAGGAAACTTCTAAACCTTCATACATTGCAAGAACAGATAGTGTCGTACCAGAAGAAAGGACTCCTTGTCCTCCAAAACCAGCTATCTTAACATTTTGATCCTTGAAATTTTTCTTATCTGTGCTTGGTTTATAATCACTAGTTGTATCTTTTAAATTTAATCCAGTTAAGACCTGATCTGATGTTGGATTTATAGCAGGAGCAAACCTTGGTTCCCTTGTTGCTGTTTCATCTTTATAACAGCCTAGAGGGAATATTGTCTGAAGAGTACTCTTTACCCACTCATTTGTTTCTAGAGGTGTTTTCTTTAATCCACTAGGGCATGCTGCTAAAACTTCTACAAAAGAAAAACCTTTACCATCTATCTGATTCTGTATTGCTTTCTTAACAACATTTCTTGCTTTATTTCTACCGGCTACGTCTGCAATACTAACTCTTTCAACATAAACTGGAGCATCAAGTTGTGCTATTAGTTCAGATACTTTCATAGGAAAGCCTTCATTCTCTACTTTTCTTCCATAAGGAGTTGTTGCTGTTTTTTGTCCTATTAACGACGTAGGAGCCATCTGGCCTCCAGTCATTCCATATATTGCGTTGTTAACAAAGAACATAGTCATTGCTTCACCGCGGTTAGCAGCGTGTATTATTTCTGCTGTTCCTATAGCCGCAAGGTCTCCGTCACCCTGATAACTGATAACGATACTGCCAGGAAGAGATCTTTTAACTCCAGTACCTACAGCAGGAGCACGTCCGTGAGCAACTTGGAAGTTACCTGTATCAAAATAGTAGTATGCAAAGACAGAACAACCAACTGGAGAAATAAATACTGTCTTATCCTGAATACCAAGTTCAGAAATAGATTCTGCTATCATCTTATGAAGCACGCCGTGTCCACAACCTGGACAATAGTGTGTAGTTATAACGTCGGCAGAACCTTTTCTTGTGAATTCATTAAAAAAGGCTTTTGGTTTTTCTAATATGTTACTCATTTGTGTGTTACTCCTTTACTCAACTATAGAGACAATTTCTTCTACCGTAGGGGTCATGCCACCCATTCTTCCGTAGAACTCTACTTCTTTTTTGCCTTTGATCGCAAGACGTACATCATCGACCATTTGACCATTGCTTAATTCAACAGCAATCAATCTTTTTGCATAGGCAGCAACATCTCTGCATGCCTGATTAGGGAAAGGAAATAATGTTATCGGCCTTAACAGTCCTGCTTTTATATTTTTAGATCTCAAGATATCTACAGCACTCATTACTATTCTTGAAGAAACGCCATAAGCTATAAAGACGACTTCAGCATCATCAAGTTTATAACCTTCAAAGCGAGCATCGTTCTTTTCCATTTCTGCATATTTTTTATTTAATTTTATATTATGTTTTTCTAGACCTTCTGCATCCATAACTATGGATGTTACAACATTGTGTCTGCTTTCTTTATCAGCGTAAACAGCCCAATCAAAATGTTTTGTTCTTTTTACCTCTTTAGGAAATTGAACAGGTTCCATCATTTGTCCGATGTATGCATCTGTTAAGATCACAAGAGGTGTTCTATATTTTTCTGCAAGTTCAAAAGCAAGGTATCCATGATCAGCCATTTCCTGAACTGAATTAGGAGCCAAAACTATAGTTTTATAGTTTCCGTGACCCGCACCTTTTACTATCTGATTATAATCGCCCTGTTCCGGATAGATATTACCAAGTCCTGGACCTGCCCTCATTATATCGACTATAACACAAGGAAGCTCAGCACCTGCAAGATAAGAAATACCTTCTGCCTTTAAGCTTATTCCTGGACCAGAAGATGCTGTCATAACTCTTGCACCTGCACCGGCCGCACCATAGACCATATTAATAGCAGAGACTTCACTTTCTGCCTGAATAAAAACACCACCTACAGGTGGCATATAGTATGCAGCAGCATGTGCTATTTCACTAGCTGGAGTTATAGGATAACCAAAGTAGTGCGTACATCCAGCAAGAATCGCGCCCTTAACAACAGCTTCATTACCTTTTATGAATTCTTTTTGCATATTAACTCTCCTTCTTGTAGACGGTTATAGCACCAGGCTCCGGACATGAATAAAAACATATCCCGCAACCAATACATCCATCACCTTTGTACTTTGCATAAATGTAACCCTGATTATTCAGACAACCAGAAGCCTCTAAAACTTTTTTAGGACAGGCGGCAACACAAAGATGACAACCCTTGCACTCCTCTATCCTAATTTCTACTCTAGGTACTTTCATTTTATGGAATTCCTCCAAAGAAGTGTTAAAAACACATAAGGAATTATTCTAAATTGTGCATCATGTCAAGAATACCGGTAAAAATAAAATTGTCTTAAGCCTGAAGCCATCTTGTTGTGAATAAATAAACGACAAAGTCCTTAGTCCAAAACCAGTCATACACAATCCAGACGATTACCTAAGAATAAGTACTAAGAAATAAAATTAAATTAATACATAGAACCTGCAACCCGCTCGGACTATTCATTCCTGTAGTGCTATTCTTACTAAGTTTTGTAGTCTCTTCTACCGAGAAATCTACAAAACTTGTAATCATAAGCACTCCAGGCACTTCATACGTCCTTACTCCTGTTGCAAATGGTTCTATGTATTAATTTAATTTTATTTCTTAGTACTTATTTTTTGATCTTGTCGAGTATCATATCAACGGGAGTGTCCATGCCTTTTGACTGGTTACATTCAAAGCAGCAGACGACGGTGTTACCCTTGGTGCTTTTCCCACCCCTTGCTATTGGGACTATATGATCCATGGTTAATTTATCCTCAGGACAAGTCTTTCCACAATAATAACAGACACCTTCTGCAATTTTGGTCTTCCACCAGGAACTTTTCTTGAGTTCGCGAGCTTTTATTTTTTCTGTCTGTATATGTTTTTTATCACTAACTACTTCATGCCAATTTCTCTCTTTCATAACTTCACCTTTATTCCAGTAGAGAACATTACAGAAAATTGCAGACCGGTATCAACCCCTCCGACTGGATATAATTTCCAGACAACCGGTATAAAAAAGAACTCAGCTGGAGTTATAAAAAGATAATATCTATTCAAAATATCGATCGATATGGATATAGTATTACCTGCTGTTACTCCTATGAATGCTGTTCTAACTGAGTTGTATATATTTATCATAAATGGAACAGAAAAATTAACAGAGTAGTCAAAAGATCCAGTTCTATTCTCGTAGACAGAAAAAGTCGTATTAAGAGCCGTACCTGTCCAAAAACCATTTTTAAAGCCGACAAAAAGCCTTAACCCGACATTCTTATGAAAATTCCAGGAGCCATCCATAAGAAGATTTGTAGCGACACCACCTCTAAGCTGAAGATTTGGACCAAAACCAAAACCTGCAGTTTTAAAAGCATAAACTTTTGATGGTAGAATAATTAACAATAGAGCTATGATAATTTTTTTCATTTTTCTACCTTTTACTGCGCCTCAAACATCTCTTAAGCTCTATTGTAAAGAAAATCTGGTAAGACTTTTAAAAACCAAGCTACTATCAACCACCGTCTAGTAACATAAGCATGTTTCTTTTTCTTCACGATTGCATTATATGTTTGCATGGCTGCTTTTTCTGCTGTAGCGACCCAGAACATTTTCTTATTGTTCTGTGTCAGTGGTGTATATACAAAGCCAGGCTGTATATCTGTCACATAAATATCTCGTTTTTGACGATTAAATTTATGTCTTAAACCTTTAAGATAAAAACTTATAAAGGACTTTGATGCTCCATAAGCAGGGCACGTTCTATAGGGACGTATAGCAGCTATAGAAGATATAGCAACAATATGTCCAGAGCCCTTATCTTCAAAATAATTAGTAGAGGCTACAGCCATAGCAGTAAAACCAAGCACATTCACATCAATAGCTGGCCTTTCTTTGGAAAAATCCAGTTTTTCTGCTTCAAAACCAACTCCCGAGTTAATAACAACTATATCAACACCATTCATTTCTTGGACCAATTCCTGAAATGCCACCATAGAATCTTCTGGCTTTAATAGGTCCATATACTTTATATAAGATTTGACTGGTAACTTGCTTTGAATATCTTTTAAAAGTTCAACTCTTCTTGCTGTAAGGCCTACTTCATAATTGTTACGAGAAAAGACTTCTGCCAGTGACTTGCCTATTCCAGAGGATGCACCTATTATTATCACTTTCTTCATAATTGACAAAATACACCGATTAACCTACAAATTGCAAGTCTATAGGCATATAAAATTGGAGGCCGATATCTTGAAAAATTTATTTTTTTTAGCAGTAATTTTTCTTCTTAGCACAGGACTTAGGTCAGAGGTTTTTGGATCAGCAGGGACACTAAAGCCAGGTGTTATAATGTTTGGAGTAGAACCCCAGATAAATATACGACCAACAGACCTTATGGGCTATTTTCACTTTGGCATCGGCATAATAGAAAGGATGGACCTTGAAGTTAAACTTGGGACTGGAACTGCAGCCACTTATTTTGGTGGAGACCTTGAATATCAATTTTTAAAAAGTAATCCACTGGATTTTTCTATATCCTTTGGACCTCACTATCAAGATGCTGCTTTTATTGATATAACCCCGATATTCACACATAGACTTAAAAGCTTTGCCCTTTCTACAGGACCTAAATTCAAATGGCAGATCTCTAAAGGCACATATTTATCTATGAGCTGGTTTGCTGGAGCGTCTATACCTCTTTATAGAAGTGTAGAATTTTTAATGGATGCTGGAATAGAGATACGCGGAAATAACAGCTGGGTATCCGCTGGTTTGGCTACTTATCTTTAATAAACCTCAACCAGTACCACACCACCATTGGTCATTGGTATAACTGGCTTAAGATCATAGGTTTCTTTTAAAAGTTTTATCAGTTCGTTCTGAATCTTACCTCTGCCAGTAATAAAGACACATTCCAAACGTTCATCATTTAAACGGGAATAGTTTATTATACTTTCTACAACTCTAACTGCATCTTCAACACAATAATGGTGGAAATCGAGCTCATAAAACTTCATCATACCCCCTTTAAACCACCAATCTGTAAATAAAACAATGTCCTTGACATAGATATATATTATATGAAATAACCGACTTTATCCGGACATAGGATTCGGGTACAGTTTCTATTCAGGAGGATTTTTTTAAGATGGGAAAAAAATTGTATGTAGGCAATTTGCCTTACAGTGTTAACGACCAGAAATTGAGCGACCTTTTTGCTTCAGTTGGCGAAGTAGCTTCTGCCAAGGTTATTACAGACCATGACTCTGGCCGTTCAAAAGGTTTCGGTTTTGTAGAAATGGCTAATGATGACGATGCACAGAAAGCTATTTCTAAACTTGATGGCTATGACATTGATGGTCGTAACCTAAGAGTTAACGAAGCTCGTCCAAAAGAAGAAAGAAGGTAAACTTATATAAAAAGTTTATGATCTTTTAGTTAAGGGG